>JBEKHQ010000106.1:0-7287 GCA_050012195.1 Bryobacteraceae bacterium
CTGCACGCTCGATCCGCTATGCCAGGCGGTCGAAGCCGCGTGGAAGGCCGGCAACGTGGTGGTAACCGCGGCCGGCAATCTGGGCCGTAACGGCTATGCCACCGTGCTTTCGCCCGGCAACAGCCCCTACGCCATCACGGTCGGCGCGATGAAGACCGAAGAAACCATGGCCACCACCGACGACCGAATCGCCAGCTACAGCTCGCGCGGGCCGACTTACATCGATCTCACCGCCAAGCCCGATGTAGTGGCGCCCGGCAACACGGTGGACTCGTTGCTTGCTCCCGGATCGACGCTCGCCAACGAGTACCCGGGAAACATCCTTCCCGCATCCGCCTATACTACTTCCACCGCTTCGTCATCCCCGTTATATTTCACGATGAGCGGAACCAGCATGGCCACGCCCGTGGTGGCCGGCGCAGCCGCTCTCATGATCCAGAAGGATCCGACCTTGACACCCGACACCGTCAAAGCCCGGCTCATGAAGACCGCTTCGAAGAAATTTCCGGCCACGAGCACGGCCTCCGATCCTACCACTGGCGGCACGTACACCGACAGCTACGACATGTTCACAGTGGGCGCCGGCTACATCAATATCGCGGCCGCGCTGGCGGATTACGATCAGGCTTATGGCCCCGCGCTTTCGCCCCAGGTCGCCTACAACTCATTGCTGAAGTCAGCGTACGTAGAGACGAATTTCTCGACCGCCTGGTTTAGCAATGCGGGGTTAAGCGTCGCCACGGTCTGGGGTTCGACGGTGGTGGCTCCCGGACTCGCCGGCACGGCGGTGTCGGGAAGCAACGCATCCTGGGGCACCAATGCCTCCTGGGGCACGAATGCTTCCTGGGGTACCAACGCATCTTGGGGCACCAACGCTTCCTGGGGGACCATGACCCAGGGCGAGAAGTAGGCGCCCATGTTGGGACGCGCCGTCGTGCTGAACCTTTCCAGTTCCAGCCGCAAAGAAATCGCCCGGCTCTATGTGTTCACCCACGTAGCGCTGGGCGCCGCGGCGATGCTCGCTAGTTTTTCGAACTGGGAATGCCACGACGTGCCGCGATTTCTCTCTTTCGTTGTAGCCGCCACCTTGGCGTCCGCGATGAAGGTCCGCCTGCCGGGCGTGACCGGACTGGTGTCCGTCGGTTCGTTGTTCGTTTTGATCGGAATCGTAAACCTGAGCCTTTCGCAAACAATGGTGGTGGGCGTGGCATCGATGCTGGTCCAGTGTACCTGGCGCATGACATCGCGGCCGCGCTTGGTGCAAGTGCTCTTTAACGTGTCCGGCCTGGCGACCACCATTTACATCACCAAGGTCCTGTTGCTGTACACCCAGAGTCACTTGCCGGAGCCTCTCAGCCTGGTTCTGGTGGCTGTCAACTATTTCTGCGCGAATACATTTCCCATCGCTTCCATCATCGGACTCACCGAAGGCAAGCGCATACTGCCGATCTGGCGCGAATACCGCTGGATGATCCCTTATTACGTCGTGGGCGCATCCATGGCTTGGTTAATCGGCACGGTGCCCATCGCCACCCAGTGGGAAATTCCCATCATCTGTTTGCCGCTGGTCTACCTGGTTCATCGGTCGAACCGCACGCATACGCACCAGGTGGAGCAGCAAAACAAGCACATCGTCGAAATGAACGCCTTGCATCTCAGAACCATCGAGGCGCTGGCGCTCGCCATCGACGCCAAGGATCACACTACGCACGATCACCTGCAGAGAGTGCAGCTCTACGCCATGGAAATCGGAAAGGATCTGGGCTTGACCGAAGTGGAGCTGGATGCCCTGAGGGCGGCCGCATTGCTGCACGACATCGGAAAGCTGGCGGTGCCGGAATCCATTATTTCCAAGCCCGGAAAGCTGACCCCGAGCGAATTCGAAAAGATGAAGATCCATCCGGTGGTGGGCGCCGAGATTCTGGAACGCGTGCGGTTTCCCTACGCGGTGGCTCCCATCGTCCGCTCGCATCACGAAAAGTGGGATGGCAGCGGCTACCCGTCGGGCCTGCGGGGAACCGAGATCCCCATCGGGGCGCGCATCCTGGCCGCGGTGGATTGCCTGGACGCTCTCGCCAGCGACCGTCAATATCGGCGCGCGCTGCCTTTGGATGAAGCCATGGCGAGAGTGGTAGTCGAAGCGGGCACGGCCTTCGATCCCGCGGTAGTTCGAGTGTTGAACGCGCGCTATCGGGAACTGGAGGCCCGCGCCAAAACCGCGCCGTCGGAGCCCCAGCCGTCGCTCTCCACCGATATCAAAATCACCCGCGGCAGCGCTCCCGCGGCCGGATTCGAAACGGAAGCTCCGATGCCGGCGGCCGACACGCGCATGCACCCGGTAGCTCGGGCTCGCGCGAGGCGCGCTCCGGCGCCGAAGAAAATCGAAGTCCCGGCGCTGGAGGATGGTACTCTCGCGCTCGAAGAAGCGTTAGCGGTGGCGGCATTGCGCATACAAACGCTTGTCGCGCACGACGCGATCGCGTATTTTGTCTGCGACGGCCTGGTGGTCAGTCCGAAATTCGCGGCCGGCGACGACCGGCGGCTCCTTATGGCACTGTCGATCCCACGCGGCGAAGGATTGGTGGGATGGGTGGCGGATAACGCCAAGGCCATCTTGAACGGAAATCCGGAGGTCGAATCCGGATACGCCGGCTCCCCGGACCGCGCTCCGTCGCTCGCGTCTGCCTTGGCTCTGCCGTTGGAATACTCCGGACAAACGGTGGGCGTCCTAGCGCTCTATCGCAACCAAAAGGACGCCTTCGCGGCGCACGAACTGGTTTCGTTGTTGCCGCTGTGTCCGGCGCTGGCCGCGCTATTCGCTCAGCACACTACCGACCTGGCTAGCCTCGGGGCTTCCGTGTCGGCGGATTCGCCGGCGCTCGATGTCTCGTCACTGAATCGTGAGCTGAACGGCGTTGGCCGCCACGCCTAGCGCCGTAAGTTGCACGGTCACATTGCCGCTACCCGCCAGCGAATGCGGCAAGACGGCGTTCACTTGATCCAGCCCGGCGAACGATCCCTGCGTGCCCGCATATTTCACGTCCAGGTTGGTCCCGCTGACCGACACCGTCACGCCCGACGTTCCCGCTGCCTGTAGGCCGGTCCCGAACAGAAACAGGTAAGCTTCGTCGGTTGAAGATCCCAGGCTGACCGGCGTCGCCACGATATCACCGCCGCTCACCGTGTAGACCTGCTCGACGGTTTTCGTGTTGTCGGCATGGTAGAGAATCACGTAAGCCGCCGCCAGTCCGTCGCTGTTCAGTTCGAATACGCCCGGGGCGACCGCCGCGATCTGCACATTTGCGACCGACTGTGTTCCATCGCCGCTGTTCACGACGATTTGAGCGGCGCCGGTCGCCACGCCGGGTGGAACTTCGAAGTTCACCTGTGTCGATTTCACATATAGGAGCGGAGCCGGCGACGTGGCGCCGGAGGAGTCCACAATTGAGACCGACGTTCCGCCGAAGCTGGTCGGCAAAGGCAGCGACGTCGCCCCGGGAGTGCCGTTCGCCAGATCGCTCCCGTATGCGGTGGCCAGCGATCCGGGGGCAAGCGCGGGAGCGGCGGAATTGGCAGCCGAAACGACGGTGGCTTGCGCTGTTGGTGGTCCGGACGAAAAGGCATTGAAAAGGACCAGAGTCCCTCGATCGGGCCGCTGCACTTGTCCAATAACGGCTAGGTTTGGGAGCCCCTGGCCATAGAAGTCCCCAACCGCGATCCCTCTTGGGTTTGGGCCAGAAGGAAACTGCATCTCGGGCTGAAACGTCCCGTCCCCTTTGCCGAGCAGCATGCTCGCTTCGCTGAGTCCGCAGCAGTCGGCCAGCAACAGATCCGGTTTGCCGTCGCCGTTTAGATCGGTGATGGCAATCATCGGTGGCCCGGTATTGGTGTTGCTCAACAGAGGCGCCTGAAACCCTCCTTTCCCATCGCCAAGCAACACCGCCACTTGATTCGGGCTGCCCTGAAACGCGGTGACCACGTCCAGCTTTCCGTCACCGTTCAAGTCTCCCAGCGTAAGCGCGGCCGACGCCGTACTCCCCGTGGCCTGCTGCACCAGCGGCCCCGGCAGCATGATATTGACCGGCGCCTGAAACGTCCCGTCGCCTTTTCCAAGCAGCACCGCGACTCCGCCCGGCTGCGTTTGATCGGAGTTGTTAAACGCCACAATCAGATCCGGCTTGCCGTCTCCATTCAAATCGCCGCTCACGGCGGAAAGAGCAACCAGGCCGCCCGCGAGAGCTACATTCTTCGCGGGCTGAAACGCGCCGCGGCCATTTCCGAGATACACAAGAACGCCGCCGGCCGAGCTTGCCGCTGCGACATCAGGTTTTCCATCTCCATTGAAATCGGCGATCGCGATCGAGCTCAAACTGCCGTTGGCCGGAAATGTATTGACCGCGCCGAGCGTGCCGTTGCCGCTTCCTAGCAGCACGTCAATTCCTGCCACATCCGCCGCAATAACGTCGATGTTGCCGTCGCCATTCAGGTCGGCCAAAGCCAGTGCACCCGGCTGTGTTCCGAGCGAATACGTGACCGGGCTCGCAAAGTTGCCGCTGCCCGTGCCAAGCTTTACATAGATGTTCCCGGCCTCCGCATCCGTTATCGCCAGATCCGGATGACCATCCCCGTTGAGATCGGCGGTGGCAATGCTCGTAGGACCCGACCCGATGTATTGGAGTTGTGGAATCGCTACAAATCCATCGCTCGCGACATAAAACAAAAACAGGCCGCTGCTCAGGTTGTCAGCCGTGAGCAGCGATGTGCTGCCGTCTCCGAACGAAAGGATCGCGAGGGATACTGCCTGGGAAGCGGCAACATACTCATTGGCCGCCTGAAATGTGCCGTCTCCGTTTCCCATCATAATGGCCATTGCGCTCGCAAATTCATCCGCTATTATGAGGTCCAACTTTCCGTCGCTGTTCAAATCGGCGCAGGCCAGATAACCGCTTCCCGTTCCCGTCGCGGTAGACACCGCCGGCTGAAATGTTCCGTCCCCTTTGCCCAACAGCACCCACACTTTATTTACATACGCAATGCCCGTGACGTTATCCAACGCCACAAGATCTACTTTGCCGTCGCCATTGAAATCGGCGGCGAGGATGGTCCCGGGAAAATTTCCCACGGTATAGCTCACGGGCGAGGAGAAGCTTCCGTTGCCTTGGTTGAGTAGTACCGAGACCGTGCTGGCCGATCCAATGGAGTTGTTCGTTACCGCCAGATCGGTGGACCCATCGCCATTGAAGTCCGCGGTCGCTAAATAGTACGCGTACATCCCGGCAGGGAATTTTGCAGGCGCCTGAAACGTACCATCGCCCTTGCCAAGCAAGACGACGACGTTACCTTGCCCTGAGGCGTCGGTTTCCGTCGCCGCTAGATCCGCAAATCCGTCTCCATTGAAGTCTGCCGCGAGGAGGCTGGGCCCTATCCCAGGGACTGGGTAGAAGGCGGATGAGAGTGTGGTTCCATCGGCGTTATACAAATTAACAGTGATCCCGGATGAGGTTATGACAGCACTATCGCCGACGCCGTCGCGGTTGAAATCGCCAAGCGCTACCAGTTCGTGTGCCTTAGGTGCCACAGTAATTGACGCCGATGAGGCAGAGCGTGGGCTCGATTTTAGCAGGGGCGAGAAAGGTCCCCTCGTCTTGGGGGCCGGTAGCTCGGGTATCCCGGGTAGCCCGCCGCAAATATTCTTAATCTGGGTTATGATGGGGTTCTCCATGGGGGGCCCTTCATTTTGATTGTGGTCGGGGAGAAAGGTGCCAGGGCCACCGTTCACAGAAGGCGCCGCAAAGATGTCGCCGTTTTCTTGGATTAAGTAATAGTCGGTCTCATTTCCATTCGTTTTGATCACGACCTTCGTAAGCTCTTGAAGGCCGTAGCGGAAGTATATCGCATACGCTTGGGCAAAGGGGAGATCTTGTGGTGGCACGTAGAACGCCTGACACGTGACGTCTTGCGCAAACACTGACTGCGCCAAACTGCAAGTCAGCAGACAGCCGAATAGGAGGCGTCGAAGCACCATTGGGACCCCCGGACACAAAAATTGTCGCATTCAACGAACTGCGAAGTCCAGAAAGACGATCTGAAATTTTCTGACAACATCATTGTTCAGAGAGTTGCGTGGCTGCCGGGACGCGCCCGCTCCTCGGGCCGCGCTCCTTCGCTCGCGTCTGCCTTGGCTCCGCCGTTGGAACACTCCGGACAAACGGTGTGCGTCCTGACGCTCTATCGCAACCAGAAGGACGCCTTCGCGGCGCACGAACTAGTTTCGTTGTTGCCGCTGGCCGCGCTTTTCGCTAATCACACTACCGACCTGGCTAGCCTCGGGGCGTCCGTTTCGGCGGATTCGCCTGCGCTCGGCGGCGTGCCACTGAATCGTGAGCTGAACGGCGTTGGCCGCTACACCTAGCGCCGTAAGCTGCACGGTCACATTGCCGCTGCCCGCCAGCGAATGCGGCAAGACGGCGTTCACTTGATCCGATGCGCGCTCACCGCAGTCTAGGCGACCGCTCGGCTTCGTTGCTGCATTTTCCGCCGAACCAGCCCAATCCCTACCAGCCCGAGCGCGATCAGCCCGAGGTTCCCAGGCTCCGGAGTCGCTGTGACTAGCGTGACCGAGTAGTTATCCATATATCCCGAGTCGTTGCCTCCTCCGAAGGTATCGAACAGCCCGTCGCCGAACGTGGATAACGTTGCGCCCGTGCAGCCGCTGCTGCTGCCGCAGATCGGAACGTTGGAATCCAGCAGAACGCCGCCCACGGAGATATCGTAGGTCTGCGTCGCCAGATCGAACAGTAGATTGACGTTCACCCAAGCACTGCTGTTAAATCCGGTCGCCCGTGCAAATGTACCGATGATGGGGTTGCCCGCGGTTTGCGCCTCAATCGAATTGTCCGCAAGTATATTGATGCCGCCTAGGAACCCACCCAGGCTGGGCGCCAGCGCCGAAAACTGCCATTCGGTCTGCGTGCTGGAGGTAAAGATCGCAAGATCCGCTGACAGGTCGACCAGCGGGCCCGTGGATGTGGTCGCGTAATAAGGTCCGCTTTGGGAAGCCGCGCCGCCGTCCAAGAATACCGCTTGCGAGCCGGTGTCGGCGAAGAAGCTTTCCACTGATGCCCCGCTGGGCCCAAAACCGCTCCAGCCGTCCTGCCCCGCGAGCGGCCCGGTAGTGAACGTGGGGGATTCAAAAGAGGTGGAATAGAGTACCGTATTAGCCCATGCGGGAGCCGCGAGGCCAACCATCGCTAGTACAAGTGCTGGAAACAATAGTTTTTCAGATGA
>JBEKHQ010000107.1:0-7275 GCA_050012195.1 Bryobacteraceae bacterium
ATACAGGATAACGGGCCGATTGCAGTTTCAGGAAGGCGCGCCAGTCGCATACGGCAGCGTGACCTTCACATCCCCAGAAAGAGGCTACTCAGAAGCCACGCACACCGACGCGGAAGGATCGTTCGGATTTCTGATGCTCGCCGGAATGACAGGGGAATTGCAAGGAGAAATGGTCTTTCTGAATACGATCCTAACATCGTGTCCCCAGTTTATGATCGGACCGCGCCGGAGGGGGATGCTTCGCTTCATCGACGCCAGCCCAACTCCACTCACCAGCGACTCTGATCACGGGAATCTCAAGCTCATACTACCCTTCGAGTCTTGCAAGGCTTGGCCACCCCAGCCTGCGCCCCGGCCACATTGACGTGCCATTGAAACACTCCCGTTCCCACAACCACTTACGCCAACCGACCACCATCGCCCCCACCCACCGAGTCGTAACCTTGTCCTGATGGACCACACAAATCAAACCTCGCGCCTTCGCCCATCACCACCGCCGCGCCCGCGCAATGCAAATTTTCATAAACGAACCCACGTCCCACTTTCGGACACCCGACAATTTCCCACCCGCCGCGCGCGAAGCCCGCAGTCAGGAAGTGTAGAATACAGTCATATGATGGTGGAGATCGAAGGCGTAGCCTTGCATCTGGCGCATCCCGACGAACTCACCGTCGCCTGGGTCGGCCAGGAAGAAGTGATGCGGCAATTGCTCGCCGCCTGGCTCGTCGTCGACCCTCAGGACGTCCCCATGAATCCGCGCCTCCTCGGCAAGCCCGGCGTCGGAAAAACAACGCTCGCCTACGCTGCCGCCAAGCGCCTCCAGCGCGAGGTCTACATCATGCAGGCCACCGTCGACACACGGCCCGAGGATCTGCTCGTCACTCCCGTAATCGAGGGCGTGTCCAAACTCCGGTACGTTTGTTCGCCGCTTGTCACCGCCATGCTCCGCGGCGGCGTCGCTATTCTCGACGAAGGCAATCGCATGAGCGAAAAAAGCTGGGCCAGTCTCGCGCCTATGCTCGACAACCGGCGATATGTCGAATCGATCGTGGCGGGCATCAAGATCAAAGCTCATCCGCTGTTCCGCATGGTCGCCACCATGAATGACGATTCGTCCACGTTCGATCTTCCTGAGTACATCCACTCCCGCTTGCAGCCGCAAATCACCATCGATTTTCCCGAGCGCCACGAAGAGTACGCCATCCTCAAGGAAAATGTCCCGTTCGGCGAAGAGCAAATTCTCAACTACGTCACCGAATTTCTCCAGCAGGCGCACTCGGCCGACGAGCGCTATACCGTGCGCGACGGCATCAACATCGCGCGCTTCGTGATGAAGCTCAAGGGCATCGAAGTCTCGCTCGCCTCCTCCAGCCAGAGCGAAGAGCGCTTCCTGATGCGAACGGCCATCATCGAAACGCTCGGAGAAGAAGCGCTGCGTTATGTCCCGCGCGCCTAGAGCCAGCGAAGATCCCGCCAGCCTGCGACGCGGAAACTTCACCTACTTTCCCGTCGTCCCCGGACGAGTCGAGTTCAGCGCCGAGCTGCGCCGCGCAATTTTGAGTGACAAGCCCAAGATCGTCGCGGTGGAGCTGCCCGGATCGCTCGAAGACGTGTATTTACAGGCCTTGGCGCGGTTGCCCGAAATGTCGGTGATCCTCTATCCTGATCCTTCGGACGAAGAGCGCGGCATTTACGTGCCCGTCGAGCCTTGCGATCCTTTCACCGAAGCGGTCCGATCCGGTCTCGAAGTGGACGCCGAAGTGATCTTCATGGAGCCCGATTCGGGCGACCGTCCGCATCTCCCGGACACCTATCCCGACCCGTTCTCCATCCGCTATATCGGCATCGACAAATACATCGACGCCTATCGCATTCACCCGCAGGAGCGCACCGACGAAATCGCCGCGCACGCCGCCGGCATGGCGTGGAAGCTGCAAGGCAGCGATCCGCTCGCCGACGTTTTGGTGGTGCTGTCGCTGAACCTGCTCGATCCCGTGCTCGACGCCATGGAGTCGCCGCAGCAGGAACCTCACCGGCAGGAGTTGCCCGAAATCCGCCTGCTCAACCCGCATCCCGACTGCCTCGCCGAAATCACCACCGAATATCCTTACTTGCAGGATCGTTACGAAAAGTTCCGAACGCAATTGTCGCCGGCCGATCTCATCGAACGGCCGAAAGTCCAGTTCGATTTGTTGCGCGAAGCCGAAACCGAGTACGTCAAAAACACCGGCGACAAAATGGAGTACTGGCAGCGTCGCATGCTGGCGCGCTTCACTCGCAACCTCGCGTCTATCAGCGGCGACTTGGTCGCGGGCATCTTCGATATGACCGTGGCGGCGCGCTCCGTGGTGGATGACAACTACGCCTACGAAGTCTGGCACATGGCCAATCGCTATCCCTCCCAAAAAGGCGCCAGCGATTTGCTCGAGACAGTGAATCTTTCCGCCGCAGAAATCTGGATCAATACCAAGAAACTCCGTCTCCGTCGCCGCCTGCCGCGTCCCAAGCAACGCCTGGCGCCGCGCGGATTGAAACGAAGGAAGAAAGAACAGTTCGAAGGCGAATGGGCCCGGCAAACCGATGGCACCGCGATCTGCTCCTACCCGCCCGAAGATTTGGTGATCGAGGATTACGGCCGATTCCTGAAGCGCAAAGCGAAAAGCATGCTCTCCGAGGAACGCTCCCGCACTGAGCAGTTCACCACCTCCATCCTCGACGGCATCGACCTGCGCGAGACCATTCGCAATTGGCATGAAGGCAAGCTCTACGTGCGCCAACTCGACCGCATCACTGGCGAGGTCGGCGCCGCCATCGTGATCTTCGATGAAGACCGCGACGATCGTTATCCTTACCTCACCACTTGGCTGGGCGAGCACCAAAACGAATCGGACATGGCGTTTTA
This sequence comes from Bryobacteraceae bacterium, assembly GCA_050012195.1. Classification (GTDB taxonomy): domain Bacteria; phylum Acidobacteriota; class Terriglobia; order Bryobacterales; family Bryobacteraceae; genus Palsa-89. Next base: position 2,903 of record JBEKHQ010000107.1, read on the forward strand.
TTCCACGCCTCCGTTCGAGCACTTGGTGGGCCCAGGAATCGGCCGCGCCGAATACGGCGGATTCCTGATGACGCTGCCGCCGCGCCGCATGGTCGACGTCTGGTCGGATCCGGACTACGATTTCGCCCAGAACAAGCCCGAGCGCCTGCTGCTCGCCGGCCTCGATTATTCGACGCAGCGCTACGTTCTCTATTGCGCCGCCAAGCCTCCGCGCTCGATCTTCCGCTCCATCGCCGCTCACTTGAACCGCCGCATCATGTATATTCCCATCGGCGCGTTGAATCCCGCGCAGAGGAAAAAGATCCGCGTCGTTCACGTGCTCGATAGCTACGAGCGCCGCGATCAGGCCAAGGACTATCTTTGGTAATTATTCGAAACGAAACTTCCGCGCCAGCCCCCACGCGGCGATCAACGCCACACTGAGAAACGCAGCGATGTGCGGCAGCACCGTTACCGGCGAATCGCCGAAGTTCATCAGCTTGTGCAGCGCGTCCATGGCCCAGCCGGTGGGGAAGACGAGCGCCAGCTTCTGCGCCCACGGCGGAGTGATCTCGATCGGCCACCAGCAACCGCCCAGCGCTGCCATCACGTTGCTCACCACCACGCCCAACCCGATCACCTGCCCGTCGCTCGACGCCGCGTTGCCGAGCAGCAATCCGAACAGCGCGATCATGCCGGCGTACGCGGCCAGCACCGCGAAAATCGCCAGCAGGTGCTCGCCCCAATGAACGCGGAAGAGCAACGTTCCGGTGATCATCGCGACCACGATCTGAACCAGCCCCAGCGAAACTCGCGCGCCCCATTTGCCGGCGACGACGGCCGTGCGCGACATCGGCGCGGATGCCAGACGCCGCAGGATTCCGAGCCGGCGTTCGGTAAGAATCGTTACGCCGCCGACGTTCAACAGCACCAGCATCGTGAACATCACCAGCATCCCCGGCACGGCCTGCTCGAAGCCGATGGGCGCGACCTTCCGTTTGCCCGCCGAGCTGACCGCGAGCGAAATTTCACGCGGCGCCCGCGCAAGATCGGCGAAAGCCTCGGGCGAAGGCTGGATGCCTTTCGCTTGGATGGCGTTGACATCGCCCATCAGGGCGAAAATGGCGCGGCGAATGCGCAGTTCCTCGTAGTCGCTGTTGATCCCCGAGCCGTGCCGGACGAAATCGACTTTCACGGGCTTGCCCGCCAGAACGGAGTCGGTGAATCCGGAAGGAATGCGCACAAGTCTGAAATAGGCGTTGTCGTGAATGATGCGGAAGTTGCGCTGCTCCAGGCGATGGACGAACTCGCCGGCCAGAAACCCCGCGTCCGATGCCGTCGAGACCGCGATCGGATCGGGCGCGTCCATCCGCCCGAAGCCGCCCGAGATATTACCGACGAAATAAAAAAAGATCATCGGCATGACGAACGTCCAGAGCAGGGCTTCGCGGCGCCGCAGCAGATGGTTCAAATCGCGAGTGACGAGAAACCAAACGTCCTTCAACACGCCGCCCTCCGAATGGTTCGAACGTTGATCAGCCACGCGGCGGCGAGAAAGACCGCGATGCCGGCGAAGGTGAGCGGCTTGAGCGAGCCCGCCAGGATGCCGCGGAGTTGCATTACCGACCAACCGTTCGGAGTCCAGCGCCCGATGTTCGCCAGGCTGCGCGGCATCCACTCAAACGGGACGAATCCGCCGCCCAGCATGACCAGCGGCAGCGTGACAAAATTGGTGAGCAACGCCGCCACGCGCTCGGACGACGCCAGCGATTGCAGCGGCATGATGATCAGGTACAGGCCGCAACCGGAAGCGGCGATCCAGAGAACCGCCAACGGAAAATTGGCGACGCGCAGGTCCATTACGCTTTGCGCCACAAGCAATCCGAACGCGCCGATCACGGCGAACACCAGCGCCGCCGCCAGCACTTTGCCGCCCAGAAACGCGCCCATGCTGGCGGGCGTCGTCGCGATTCTTCGCAGCGATCCCGAAGTTCGTTCGCGCCACACATCCGCCGCCAGCGCTCCCGCCAGGAAAAAGATCGCCATGAACAGCGCGCCGGGCAGCAGGATGGCCGCGAACCCGCCCGGCTGCTCGTCCTTATCCGGAATGATCGTCGGGTTCAGATCAATGGTCGGACGGTGCATCAAGTTGCCCGGCGACGACACGCTTTCGGTGGCCATCGCCAGCGTCTCTTCGATGATGTCGGGAATGATGCGTTGCGCCGGATTCCGGACCAGTGCGAGCGTCACCGGCTTCGATTGCAGGAACCCCGTGGTGAAGCCGGCGGGAATGATGAGGAGCGCCGAGCCTTCGCCGCGATCCATCCGTCGGCGACCCTCCGCTTCGGCGACTTTCTCCACCGTGAGCATCTTGCCGAGCGAACCCTGGCTGAAGCTCCGCGTGAGCAAGCGTCCGCCCGTGCCGCCATCCTGGTCGGCGATCAATAGCGTCCCATGCGGCCCGGCGCCGCGAGGCCCGAAGACCAGCGTCAGGATGACCACCAGAAAAGTCGGGATCGCGAGCCAGGTGAGCACGGTGATCGGCTCGCGGCCCAGACGCCGCAGGTCCTTCAGCGCGCTGACCCAAAGGAAGCGCATGGCGTTATTCGCGAAGTTCCTTGCCGGTGAGCTTGATGAACAGGCTTTCCAGGCTGGGCTGCGTAAGCGTGGTGCCGCGCACTTCTCCGTGCGAATTGAGCGCCGTGAAGATCGCGGGCAGTCGATGCGACGCGTCGCTCACCGAGAGAGAAAGCAGCGCTTCGTCGGCGTGCATTACCTCGATGCCTTCCATGCGCGAGAGCGAAGCGCGCACGGCCTCCGGTTCAAAGACGCCGGTGAGACGGAGCAGGTCACGCTCCCCCACCATGGCGCGCAGTTCCTGAAGCGTGCCCTGCGCGATGATGCGGCCGTGATCGATAATCCCGATGCGATCGCACAGCGTCTCGGCTTCTTCCATGTAGTGGGTGGTGTAGAGCACGCACGTGCCGCCGCGAACCTGCTCGCGCACCAGTTCCATCAAGCGCACTCGGCTCTGCGGGTCAACGCCGACGGTCGGTTCGTCGAGCAGCAGCACTTTCGGCTGATGCACGATGCCGCAAGCGAAGTTGAGGCGGCGCTTCATGCCGCCGCTGAAGCGCTTCACGGGTTCCTTGGCGCGATCCTGCAAACCTGTCAGTTCGAGAACCGCGCTGATGCGCTCGTGCAGTTTCGATCCGCGCAGCCCTTGCGCGCCGCCCCAATAGGCCAGGTTCTCTTTGGCCGAGAGATCCTCGTAAACCGCGACATCTTGCGGCACCACGCCCAAGCTGCGTCGCGCCGCGATTCCATCTTCAACGACGTCGTGCCCGTTCACTCGAACGCGCCCCGAGGTAGGCGCGAGCAGGCTCGAAATGCAGCCGATTGTGGTGGTCTTTCCCGCGCCATTGGGGCCGAGCAATCCGAAGATCTCGCCCGATTGCGCGCTAAAGCTGACGTCTTCCACTGCGGTCAAGTCGCCATACTTCTTGCGGAGCTTTTCGACTTCGATCATCTTCTCTTCCAGGATAAGGCCGGAAACCAGTCGTCATCGCGACGTTCCGACGAAACGTCGCTGGAGCGCGACGAACGCTACTGTTCCGCCTCCAGAATGGCGTTGACAAGGCCGTCGATGGTGAACTGCTTCGCTTCGGCGCTTACCCGTAAACCGTGCGATCGCGCGGTTTCCGACGTCACCGGGCCTATGGACGCGATGCCAACGCCCTCCAGTGCCTCGCGGCCGGCCAGCGTCACTAAATTGTTAACAGTTGACGAACTAGTGAAGGTGACCCAGTCTGGTCTGTCGGCGGCGTCGAAGATTTCGCCGACCAGCTGCGCGGCATTTTCCGGCACGATGTTGCGATACGCCTCGACGACATCGACCGTTGCGCCGAGTTTTCGAAGCTCGATCGGAATCACGTCGCGGGCCACCGCCGCGCGCGGCAACAAGATGCGCTTTCCGTTCAACGGCACCGAAGCGAACGAGTGGACCAAGCTCTCCGCGACGTACTCTTCGGGCATCAGGTCCACTTTCAGGTGCAGAGCTTCCACCGCTCGTCGAGTGGCAGGACCGATGGCGCAGACGCGCGCTTTCAAGGAACGAAGATCGTGCGGTGACTGATCCAAGCGATCCAGAAAATATCGGACGCCATTCGCGCTGGTGAAGATCAGCCAAGCATAGCTCGACAATTCCGCGATGGCGCGGTCGAGCGGCGCGGGATCTTGCGCGGGCGCGATTCCGATCACCGGCAGCTCGATCGCGTCGGCGCCGAGCGAACGCAGCCGGTCGGATAAGTCGGCGGCTTGATCCTGCGCGCGCGTCACCACGATCTTGCGGCCGAATAGCGGGAGCTTCTCGTACCAATTGAGCTTCGCGTGCA
>JBEKHQ010000108.1:0-7266 GCA_050012195.1 Bryobacteraceae bacterium
CACGCCCGTGGCGGAAAAATACTTGCGCTCCGACAGCCCCGATACAATGAGCGGGTATATTCGTTATTCGAACAACGCGCTCTATCCGATGTGGGCTCATCTCGAAGACGCGCTGCGCGAAGGAACGCATCGCTGGAAGCAGTCTTTCGATCTCGACGGCCCGATCTTCTCTCATTTTTTCCGAACCGAGGCGGACATGCTCGACTTCCAGCGCGGCATGCACGGGTTCGGACGCCTGAGTTCGCCGGCGGTGGTCTGCGCCTTCAATCTCGGCCGGTTTAAGCGCTTGGTGGATTTGGGCGGTGGCAGCGGACATCTGACCCAAGCGGCCCGCGAGAATTATCCGACGCTCGAGACCGCCGTATTCGATTTGCCGGCCGTCGCGAACATCTTTGCCGGGACCATCGCCGGCGACTTCTTCACCGATCCCCTGCCCCCGGCCGACCTTTATAGTCTCGGCCGCGTTCTGCACGATTGGTCGGAAGACAAGATTCGCAAGCTCCTCCTGAAGATCCATGAGGCGCTTCCTTTGGACGGCGGCCTGCTGATTGCGGAAAAGCTGATGGACGAGCGCAACGTCCCCGCGCACATGCAATCCCTCAATATGCTGATCGTGACCGAAGGCAAGGAACGCAGCGCCGCCGAGTACGAAAGCTTGCTCCGCGAGGCGGGCTTTTCGAAGATCGATAGCCGGCGCACCAGCGCGCCGCTGGACGCGATCCTGGCGATCAAGTGACCATGGCCGGTTACTTCCGGCCAAGCACAACCACTTCGCCGCAGTAACGCTTTAGGCCAGGGATGGCGCCGAGCAGCATTCGGTCGAGCGCTTCCAGCGCGGCCATCGAGAGCCGCGCGAATCCGTTGGTGAACTGGCCGCGCAGCAGACGCTTGGTCATCGCGAGCAAATTGAGCGGGATCAACTCGACTTCCGCGAGCCGTTCCCGAAGAATCCGAACATGCTCGTCATCGAACAGAATATCCTCGCCCGCTTCGGACGGTTGCGAGCGCAGCCTCCACCCCAGCCGCCGCGCGATGTTCAGGAGCTTATTGTTTCCGTAAGTCTCCGCCAGGATAAGCCGCCCGCCCGGCTTTAGCACACGCAACAGTTCCTCTAGCGCGTTGGGATATTTCAGCGTGTGATGGATGGCCGCGCTGGCAAAGATCAAATCGAATGCGTCGCTCGGAAAGCAGGTCAGGTCGCTGGCGTCCCTCGCCTCGCCGCGCAAGCGATCACCGACGCCGCTGGCCGCGGCCCGGCGCAGCACGAGTGCGATGGCCACCGGCGAAAGGTCCAAGCAGGTGACCAGGGCGCCTTCGCCCGCCAATAGCAGGCCCCATTCGCCGGTTCCGCAGCCATAGTCGAGGACCGAACTGCCCGCGATCGGCTGGGCGAGCAAGGCTTTCAGGACGGTCTCGTACAAACGCCTGCGCTCGTGGATGGGTTGCGCGGGGTTGGATAGGTCCGCTTCCAGCGTCTTGCGATTGCAAACTAGGGCGTGATCGGGGACGCCCTGAAATCGGGAATAAACCCGATCATAAAACCCTCGTTCCTGATTCGCGGTAATGCTCACGGCTTACTTGCGCAGATACGCGTCGTCGCCCCGAATCCAATCTTCGCGAGGCGGCGAGAACAGGTCCACGGCAACCGAATCCTCCAGCGCCACGGCGCTGTGCGGCGCGTTGGGCGGAATCCGCAATACTTCGCCGGCGGTCAGCACCTTCTCCCGGCCGTCGATCACGAACTTCAAAGAGCCGGCCTCCATCATCGAGATCTGCTCGTTGTGATGGCTGTGCTCGGGAACGAAGCAACCCTTAGCGAGGTAAACGCGCGCCACTGTCATCGTGTCGCCGTGAATTACCTGCCGCGAGAATAGCGGGTTCAATTGTTCTTTCTCGATTCGGTCCCACTCGTATACCTGCATGGCGAGATCGATTCTAGCACGGACGGCGGTACGGCCCGTGTATCATGGACTTAATGTTTTGGAAAAAAATTGAGGTGCCTTTTTGAAGGGCGTCGTCCTGGCCGGCGGCACCGGCAGCCGCTTGTTCCCGCTTACCAAGATCACCAACAAGCATCTGCTGCCGATCTATGACAAGCCCATGATTTACTACCCCATCCAGACTCTGGTGGATGCGGGCATCCGGGAGATCCTGGTCGTTACCGGCGGTCGGAATTCGGGCGATTTTCTGCGCCTGCTCGCCAACGGCCGTGAATTCGGGCTTAAGCACTTGGATTACACCTACCAGGAAGGCGAAGGCGGGATCGCCGACGCCCTAGGGCTAGCCGAACATTTTGCCGATGGAAACAGCATCTGCGTGATCTTGGGCGACAACATTATCGAGGGTACGGTTCGCGCCGCGGTGGAGGCTTTCGGCGAGCAAAAGCGCGGCGCTAAGATCCTGCTCAAGGAAGTGCAGGACGCCGAGCGCTTCGGCGTGGCCGAGATTCGCGACGGGCGCATTCTGGGAATCGAAGAAAAGCCCAAAAAGCCGAAATCGAACTACGCGGTAACCGGCATCTACTTATACGACGAGACGGTGTTCGACAAGGTTCGCACGCTGGTACCCTCCGGGCGCGGCGAGTTGGAGATCACCGACGTCAATAACGCCTATATTCGCGAGGGCACAATGACCTACGCGCACCTGGAGGGTTGGTGGACGGACGCAGGCACTTTCGATTCGCTGCTGAGAGCCGGGAATCTGGTGGCGCAAACCCAACCTCGCGGCGATGCGGAATCGGAACCCGCGCGGGAAACGCCGGCTGGAGAGCGCCGCGCATGAGCTCGTTGGCGCAGGATCAGTCGCTCGCGCTGGAAACTCCAGCCTGCCAAAAAGGTATCGGGAGCGTGATCAGCTCGATAGATTCGAAAGATCTGATCGCGGGCGTCCGGGCCCTTCCCTCGGCGGTGTGGCCGGACGATCGAGGATACTTCCTGGAAGTGATCCGTATGGGTCACGGGCTGCCCCACGAATTTTCAAAGGACACCACCCAGGTCTCGGCCGCGGTGAGTTATCCGGGAACCATAAAGGCGTTTCATTTCCACCGCCATCAGACGGACTGCTGGGTGCCTGTCTCTGGAATGCTGCAAGTCGGCCTGGTGGATTTGCGCAAAGGTTCTTCCACCTTCGGCGCACGCAACACGCTATACATCGGCGCGTTACGACCCTGGCAGTTGCTGATTCCGCCCGGCGTGGCTCACGGCTACAAAGTCATCGGCGGTGATCCAGCATTGCTGGTCTATGTGACCGATCGCTTTTACAATCCGCAGGACGAAGGCCGCATCCCTTACAACGATCCCCAGATTCAGTACGATTGGGAAACGCAGCACAAATAGCCGCTGCCCTTCAAATCACATCCGCGAAACCCTTGCGCAGCTTGTCGAACCAGGCGTGGCCGATCAGAAAAACGACCGCCGCCAAGATCCAAAGTTTCACCAGCGGAAGCAACTCCGGCGCGTGGCCTTCCAGAAACACGGATCGATAGCCGCGCACCAGCACGTAAATCGGGTTCTTTCGCAAGATCACCATCGCGCGCGCCGGCAAACTCGACTCGGGATAGCAAATCGGCGTGATGAAAAACCACAGCGTCAGCAGGAAGCCCATGATTTGACCAAGGTCGCGTACAAACGCGCCCAGGGCCGACAGGAACCACGACACTCCCAGCGTGAACAAAAGTTGGGGAACCAGCAGCACCGGGAGCCACAGAACAGATGCGGGAATCGAATGGCGAATGATCAGCAGCGCCGCAAGGAACACCGCGGCGGCGAACACTTCCGTCACCAGGCCGGCCATCACTTGATTGACCGGCAGCGTGTCGAGGGGAAAAATCAGCTTCTTGACGAAATTACGATGCTCAAGAATCACGCTGGCGGAGCGTCCGGCGGGCTCGGCGAAGGCCAGCCACGGCAACATGCCGGCGAGAAAATACAAAGCGAAGTCGGTGGAACTGCCATGGGCGCCGAACCGAGTTCGCAGCACTACGCCAAAAACGAAAAAGTAGGTCGCCATGAGCAGCAGCGGATTCAGAATGGTCCAAAAAACATCGCCGAAGGACCCTCGATAGCGCGCCAGGATATCGCGCCGCGCCATGGAACGAATCAAGCGGCGATTGGCGAAGATGGTCCGGAACGGTCTGGCGAAAAGTCCCGGAAGCGCGCTCCCGAAGCGCCGCCGGCGTAAGCCGCGCGTGGTGGCAATCTCTTGTTCGACAATCTGGACCCGGCCCTCTCCGGCCTGGACGGCGATCCGCACGAAAGGCTCGCCGCGAAGATACGCCCAACCCCCCGGTTGCTCGATAGGCGAGACATAAATATCGTAGCCGCCTGTTTCCGGCGGAAATGAGATCGCGAGATCGAAGGCGGCGCTGCCGCCCGGGCCGACCTGAGACGGTACAGGCGTCCAATTCCCCTCCAGGATGAAGACATTGGTCAACGGATCGAAGAACTGCCAGCCGAGCGAGAATGTCTCGGGCGCCCAGATTTTGCGCGAGCGGTTTTCGAGCAGGATATGAACCTGTAGCGCCCCGCCCTCTCCGCGGACCTGGACGCTGCGGTATTCGGCTTCGCTCATTGATACAACCAAGCAGGATAACGATCGCGCACCGGACCGCTTTTCCGCCCCACGGCATATATTCCGTCGCCGCGCAGGTCGGGCGGGCATTCGTAGCGGGCCAGCAGATGCCGGACCCATTCGTGATCCGGCTTGGGCGCCTCCAAGAATGGCCCGGTCTCGAGCAGCGTCACGTCGAATCCGGAATCCACCAGCAAGCGCGCGGCCTCGCGAGGCGTGTATTCCCGATTGTGGCGCGCTTCCGGCTCTTCGCCTTCGGTGCGGGGGCGTACGTAGGCGGGAAAAAAGCCGGGATGAAAACCCTGTAAGATCGCGGCGATGGCGCGCAACGAACCGATGTTCGGCGTAGTGAGCACCAGATACCCGCCGGGCTTCAAGATGCGATTGATTTCGGCCAGCATGTGCATCGGATCGGCAGTGAGGTGCTCAATCAGCTCGCCGCACAGCACCGTTGAAAAATATTCGTCTTCGTAAGGAAAACGGTCCTTTTCGGCATCGAACAAATCCAGATCGCACCTGAATTCCGCGCCTGTACTGGAGTGCGCAACGCGGTGATCCACTTGCCCGGCCGGCCCATAATAACAGCCGCGCACCTCGCCGTACCCCAACCGGTCCCGCAACGCGGGAGTGATGTGGAGATAAGCGCCCATCTCCAAGATCCGATCGTTCGGGCCGCCCAACGGCGTAATCGCGAGCGTTTTTTCGAGGCGCGTTATGTGCGTTTCGACGTAGTCGCCGGCGGCTTTGTCGGGCGCCCAGGAACGGATGAACTCCGGTTCCACTTCGATTCGAGCGGTTTCTTCGAGTGCCTCGGCGGCAGCGGACGGCGGCCGGAAGCTGCGCCCATCCGCGAGAGCTTCGAGAAACTCCGCGTAGCGCCGCGCCACCTTCGGCCAGGCGCATTCGGTCTCCACCCAGTGGCGCGCGCGGTTGCCTAGCTCGCGCCGGATCTCGGGGCGGCTCAGCAGGAGGTTCAAGTACTCAAACAGGTGGTCTTCCTCGCTCGCATCCACGGGGGCTTTCAGACAAACGCCCGCGGGCAGTTCACAAAACGAACCCACTTCGGAAACGATCACCGCTTTGCCCAGCCCTAGCGCGCGCATGAGAGTTCCGGAATTCTCGCCGACGGTGGGATAGCGAAGATTCAGGACGACGTCGCAAGCCGCGACGTAGCCCACGAACTCATCGATGGGCCGAAAGCCAAGCACTCGCACGCTGTCGCGTAATTCGAGCGATTGGATCAGGGATTGAAGAGGAAAATCCGGATGGGGCTCGCCCACCAGGATCATTTTGGCCGACGGCTCCACGTGGATCAGTCTTCGAAACGCGCGCAACGATTCGGCGATTCGTTTGTACGGCTTCAGGAACCCGAAAATGCCGACCAGGGGCGTGGTTTCATCGATACCCAAGCGATGGCGGAATTCCGAGCGGCTGGCTTCGGGAATCCAGGCGCCGTGCGGGATGGTTGCGATGGGTCCTGAAAACCCAGCCTGGCGCAACTCGCCTGCCACGCAGCGGCTATGCACCACGGCAGCCTTGGACCGCGCCATTAGACGCCGCAACATCGGCAATCCTTCGTAGTCCGGACCGACCTCCAACGCGCGCACTCGCCGCGCGCGTTCCACCGCTTCGGGAATCCCTTCCTCGGCCACCGCGTCCAGGTATGCATCCCAATCGCCGCGCTTAATAGTGATGTCGGCGATCAAGTGATGCAGGTTGGCTTCGTGGATCACTACCACGCCCGGATATTCCAGCGCGGTTTCGTAGCAGAAATCGTGATAGGCGTTATTGCCGATCTGATACAACGCCAAGTCGAACTGCGCAGGATCGAAATGCGGCGGCTTGGATGCGAACACCGTCACATCCACCAGTTTGCCAAGTTCGTCCAACAGCGCGGCCGAATAGTCGGCGATTCCGCTTCGGGCCGGCGGCAAGGGAGAAAAGAAAGCGACCTTAATGGGCACGGATGTTAAGTGACACGACGCACACCGGCGAGCTCGAGTCTATCGCTCCAGCTCCATCGAGAACGTACCCAGAGCCAAGGGGACGCGCACCAGCGCGGGCGTGCGAGTCCGGTCTTTCAAGAAAAAGACTTCGACGTTGATGGAAGATGCTGGCCCTCTGATAGTAGCCGTCACCCGATCCGCGTCCACCGGCTTGTCGGCCAGCCGGATGCTCTGGGTTCCGGTATACTCCAGCCGCACTTCGTAGGCCGAGCCCAGGAAAACGCTCTGCGCCGGCGGAATGCGGCCTTGGCTCAATTCATGCCGAGCGTAGTACAGGAATGCCAGGGCGTCCTTGGCGCATTGCGAGGTGGTAAGGTCCGACTTACCGCCGCCGGCCGTCTCGCGCGTAGCCGTCCCGTTGCGGAGGTCGAAGGTGGTTTTTTCGTCGGTCTTCTTGGGGCCATGCACGGCGGTCCGTTGAAACTCTTCGGAACAAAAATCGGGCGAAACGGCGGAACGGTACCGGTCTGTCACGGTAAATCCCGGGATGCCCGCGTCCACGTTAAATTGCAAATGAAGCTCGGCGGCGGCGTCCGGCGATGCTTTCGAACTGGAGGCGTCCAGCTCCGCTTCACCCAGACTCAGGCCGCTCGGCCAATTGATGGTGTAACGCAATTTCTCATTCTCGAACGCGGGCGCGCTCGAGGGCGGCGCGGCCAGCGCCAGCGCGGAGACCAACACCATCGATCCG
>JBEKHQ010000109.1:0-8125 GCA_050012195.1 Bryobacteraceae bacterium
GTGTACGGGAACACAGAGGAGCTGGATCGCGCTCCCAGGGTTCCTGCGCGGGCGAAAGTAGCGGCGTGTCTCTCGCTGTTTATTTGGGTGGGGCTAGTTGCCGCGGGCCGGTCGATCGCTTACTGGGACGTGCCGGGGGATCTGACGCCTTCCTATTCATCCGTCGGCCCCGAAGCGCCTGGACACCACCGCCGCTAAGCCGTGCGCGGAGGGATGCTCGGACAGACCTCGATGGCCATGACGACACTGGCCGCGAGAGTCGCGGCTCCAACCGTAACGTGAGCTATCGTCACGGGGATGAAGTAGGGCGTTCCAGCGTAGTTCAGCAATAGCAGCAGAAACGCTGCGATTCCCAGGCACACTTGCGTGAGAACGATGGAGATCAGCGCGACCGCGGCGTGCCGGAGCGATGCGGGGCGTGGATAGTTTTGCAGGACCACTGACGAAACGATTAGCGCCAAAAAAGTCACCGCCATGGCGGCGGCCATGTGCGGCAGCACACTAGTGACGTCGTGTCGATACATCGCGCCGAGTGCGATCTGTAGAAGCACAAAGGGCGGAGTCGCAATTGCGGCGGGATTCAATAGAGGCTTGCGAGGGCCATCGGCGAGCTCCGGCGGGCGATTCCAACTTGCTGAAGTCCCGACCGCAATCGCGACGATGATCGACAGAAAAAGATGGGCCAGCAATGCGTGGTACACCCCTGTTGTGGGAGAAAGCGGGCGCGTTCGCAATCCCAAAGCTGTCGCGATGGCGAGCGTTACGACACCCGACCACGACAGCGCGCGTATCCAATTAGGCGTTGCGGTGAACGCGGTCCAAATGGCGAAGGCCAAGGTCAAGACCGCTAGGCCGATGGCGAGCGCTCGATGCAGGCCTTCGTTGAGCGCGGGAAAGGCGTCGGGCTGAGAGAGGCGCGCGGCAACTTCGGTGCTGGTGATGTAAGCGCCGGATACGATGACAACCAGCGCCAGGATTGCCAGGAAAAGCGCGGACTATCCGAGCGCCGTTTTTTCTCCTTTTGCGATTTCGAGGACGGGGCCTGCCGCTCCCGCAGCCGTGACGGCGCGGACCAATACCCGAGCGCCCTGCGCGCCCTGCTCGAGCCAGGAGACGATGGCGTTGCCTTGATCTTCGAGCGCAAGGGACGTGTAGCCGAGCGCGTGTCCCGTGCTGACGGTGGTCGGTTTCGTGAATGTAGCGCCGCTGTCGGAAGAGAAAGCGATGCGGACGCGCGGCGAATCCTGGGCGGCGGTGTACCACGAGATGGCGGCGCGGTCGCCCTGGGCGGCCACGGCCGCGGCGTTAATCGGGCAGGCGTCGATTTCCCAGTTATCGTTGTACAGCGTCTTCGATGCCGACCAATGGCCGTTCTCCAGGCGTAGGACTGCTATGTCGCGTATGTTCTTCGGTGTGTGACCGCGATAAGCCACTAGCAAGCCCTTCGCCGTTTTCGCGACGGCGGTGGGGCAGCACGAGCAAACATCGTTGTCCAAACGCTCCTCGCTGACTTCTTTGCCGGAAGCGTCGACGATGGTTCGCATCAGGTACGTCGGGCCGTCGTCGCCTTTGAGCGACTCCAGGAAGAAGAGAGACGCCCCGCCGCCAGTGTTGCCGATCATCGATACCAGGCCATGCTGGACGGGACTGCGGTCGCGATGAGCCTGCGCGGGCGGAGTCCAATGCCCGCCATCCGCTGAAGACGAAACGTAGACGTATTCGGCGTCGCTGGAAGGATCGGGCAGTTCCACCCAGTGCGCCAGCCAATGGCCGTCGGCGGTGGCCATCACCTCGGGGACTTCGGCCGGATGACGGAAGAAGTGGCGATGCGCAACGATGGTGCGCGGTTCGGACCAGGCGGCGCCGCTGCGCACCGCGTACTTGAGCGCCGATAAGCCGTCCGGCGACGGTTCGATCCAACTCAAGACCGCTGCGGCATCGGGGGTCGCGGACCAGTTCGGCTGGAGACTCCCCGGCCCGGATGGGTTCGCAAACGTGGTCGCGGAAAAGGTTTGACACGCCGCGGGGAGCGCCAGCGTCATGGCTAGGAAAATGGATGGTTTCATCGGGAGATCTTTTCAGAACGTGAACTTGAGCGCGAGCTGCATCAACCGCGGCGGCGCGGCCTTCACCACTTGTCCGAACAACGGGCTGTCGATATTGCCGTTCACGGCCGCGGGTCCGAAGAACTGCGTGTGGTTGAAAGTGTTGAAACTCTCGAGGCGGAACTGGAGCGCCTTCGATTCCGAGAACTGGAAACTCCGCAACAGGGCGATGTCGGAATTGAACGCTCCCGGTCCGTAAAATGACCGGCGCGAGGCGTTGCCGGGAGTGCCCAGAGCGTTGACCCTGAACGCCGCGGTGTTGAAATACGCAAGCCCGTTGCGCGGATTGCCGTTTCGATCCAGCGGCGCTCCGTTGTAATCCGGCAGATCGAGGCTGTAGTTGTTCACGCCGTTGGGAATGCTTCCCATCAAGGAATTGTCGCCGTTGCTCTTGAGCGTGACGGGGAAACCGCTGGTTGCGCGGGTGATTCCGGAAATCGCCCATCCGCGCGTCAGAAGCTTCGCGTGGCTGGACAGGCGATCGAGCGGGAGTTGGTAATCGTAGCTGGCCACGAAATCGTGCGTGAGGTCGAAAGCGGACAGCGCCCGGGTTGCGCCGAAGTTGTACGGATTGATGGGGTCGGAAAGAGCCGACGCCTGATCGATGGACTTGCTGAAGGTATATCCGAGCAGGAACGTCAGGCCCTTGGCTGAATGGCGAACGGTGGCTTGCAGGGAATTGTAGTTGGAATTTCCGATGCTGGCGTCGTAATCGTCGTTGGCGAAGGCGGGCCCGAGGGCCGTGCGAGTGCCGTTTACGATCTGTCCGGAGGCCGTGGTGTACACGGTATTTTCCGAGAAGGGGCCGCAGGTGGGCGTTCCCGGCGTCACCTCGCTCGGCTGGCTCAACGACAGGCACAGCGCGGGATTGCCGGGATTCGCGGAGTACACCACCAGCAGATGATGCGCCTGGGAGCCGACGTAACTGAGGCTCAGCAGCGTGGATGCTCCAAATTCCCGCTGGATGGAGAAGAAATAAGTCTCGGCGTAGGGATAGGTGTTCCAGGGCGGCGGCGCGGTCATTCCGGCGATGGGTTCGAACTGCGTGAAATTGATGTTCGCATCGGGGTTGCCGGGCGTGTGGCCGCTCAGCGCGGGAAACGTCAGCGGAAACGGGTTGCCGAGAAACGAGCCGTTCGCCGCTGTAATGAAAGGCGTCGCGAACAACGGCGGTCCCGGACTGGTGTAGCTCAAACCGTAGGGAGGTTGCGGCTCGTCGAACGCCATGACGTTGCCTTGGATGACGGAATTGTAAATGCCGTAGCCGGCGCGAACGCTGGTTTTTCCGGGGCCGCCGAGGAGCTTTCCCAGGAAGCCGTTGGTGCCGTCGGGTGACCATGCCACGCCCAGGCGCGGAGTAAAACGGTTTTGCGACGGCGCCAGAGTATTCGGAACACCGGGGTCGCCCGGATATACCAGTCCGAGTGGAGCGTTCGGGTAGACTTTCGATTGCTCGCCGGGAATGAAGGTGGGAATCTGGTTGTATTTTTCCGACCAATACTCCATCAACTCCCAGCGCACGCCGTAGTTCAGCGTTAGATTGGGCAGGATGCGCCAACTATCCTGCGCATAACCTCCGGCGTACTTGTGTCGCGGATAGTACGCTTGCGAATCGGCCTGATTGTAGTTGCTGGCGACGCCGATCAGGAAATCCGCGAAATCGAGGCCGGTCTCCGAACCGGAAAACAGGAAAGAACCGTTGAAGGTGGGATTCGGATTGACGTTGACCTGCTCGAAGCTGGCGGAAACGCCGGTTTTCAACGTGTGATTGCCCAAAACCCAAGAAAAACCGTCGCTCGCGGCAAAGGTGTTGTTGGACTGTTTCAGGTTGGTGATGGGCGTCCCCATGACGAACGAATTGAAGGTGACGTTTTCTACGCCTTCGATTTGGGGCGCCAGCGGAACGATTCCCGGGGTTCCAACGCCGGTCACGAAGCCTTGCGATGCCAGGCTCGGTCCGACGCCGCCCGCGGGCTGGCCGACGTTGTTGGAATCGCGCATATAGCTCAAGCGAATTTCGTTGACCGCGGTGGGGCCGAACGTCTTGGTGTCGCCCAGATTGAGGACTTGCGCTCGCCCCAACGTCAGGGCGCCGAATCCGGGGACGCTGGCGCCGCCTTGGCCGGTGGGATAGGGGTTGTTCTCGGTATAGTCGTCGAAAAAATAGTACGCCGAAAGCAGGCCCCAGCGGCCTCCGTCGCCATCCACGCGGAAGCTGCCTTTGTCGTCACGGATCGTCTCGCCTTCCGCGCCGGTTGAGAACGTGGTAGCGCCGACGTTGGGCAGCGGGATGTATTGGAGCAAGTGCTGGGCCGGCGACGACCACGCCTGTTGCGGAATGATGGCATTCGGGAAGACGCACTGGGCGCTGGAGAGGCAGCCGGAGGTATAGTACGGCTCGTTGGCGGAAACGGCGTAGCCCAGCTTTTGCGAAAGCAGATTTGCAAGATAGGGTCCGCTCACCGCGCCGGTCAGCGCTGCTGCCACGCCTTGAAGATTGCCGGACCGCTCGGCGAGCGAGGGCACGGAAATCAGGCCGGTATCGAGACCTTGATTCGTCCGCGTGCCCTGATAATCGGCGAAGTAGAACAGCTTGTCCTTCTTGATGCGTCCGCCGAAGGTGCCGCCGAATTGGTTCTGGCGGTAGAAACTCCGGTCGGGAGAAAAGAAATTGCGGGCATCGAGAAGAGTATTGCGCAGGAACTCGAATGCGCTGCCGTGCATTTGATTGGTGCCGGATTTTGTCACTACGTTGATGATGCCGCCGCTGTAGTTGCCGTATTGCGCATCGAAATTGTTGGTTAACACACGGAATTCGGCGATCGAATCCAGATCGGGAACGATGGCCGTGCCGCCGTTCATCAGCTCCTTGACGTCGCCGCCATTGATCATGAATCCGTTGGCGTCTTCGCGCTGGCCGTTGATGGATTGATTGCCGGGGTTCAAAGCTCCCGAAGGGGCGATGGCGACGGTGGCGCCCGCCATGACGATCGAGTCGGGCGTTTGGGTGGACATAGGCACGATGCCCGGTTGAAGCGCCAACAGATCGGTGAAGCTGCGGCCGTTGAGCGCGACAGAGGTCATCGCTGTGCCCGTGACCACCTCGCCCACCTGCGTGCTGGCCGTTTCCACCTGCATGACGCTTTGCGTAACAGTGACTTCTTGAGTCTGTTGAGCTAGTTCGAGCGTGGCGTCCTCTTTAAGGGCGCTGTCGGAGTTGATTACGATGCCGGTGCGCTTCAATGGGCGAAAACCCTGAAACTGGAATTCGAGCTGGTAGGTTCCGACCGCCAGACTGGGGAAGGCAAACGCTCCCCGGTCGTCGGTGACGGTCTTGGTCTGGATTCCCTGGGCTGCATTGGTTGCGACCACCGTCACCCCGGCGATTACCAGATCGGTTTGATCCTTTACCGTGCCGGTGATACTGCCAGTGACCGCTCCCCGCAACGCCGTCGTGCAGCAAAGCAGGATGAGGATCCAAAAACGAACAGTGCTACGTCTTGCGGTCATTAACTGGCCGGTGGCTCTCCAGTCCCAAAGTAGCGGTCAACGCCGCTGCGGACCACTTATCTTTTGGCCATTTTGTTCGAGCAACGCTATTGCCATAACGATCCCGGGCCTTCTGTTGTAGAACTACCATAGGGTTAAGTCCATGATCCGCCGAGTGATTGAGTGGAATCCGCGCGCCGTGCTGGCGTACGGCGCTCTTCTCATCGCCCTAATCGCATTGGCGGATTGGCGCATCGAGATCAGCGCCACGCTGGGTTTCCTCTACATTTTTCCCATGGTATTGCTGGGAACGGTGCTGGGCTGGTGGCAATTGGTTCTGGCGGCGGTGTTCTGCACCTTTCTTTCCGACCGGCTGGATCCATTTCCGACGGATATGGCGCCCGCGCGCGATATTTTGATTTTTCTGACGCTCGCCATCACGGGAGTGCTGTCGCTGAATGTCACGAAGAGTTATCGGAGAGAGATGGAGAGCCTGGCGGCTCGGCGCGCGGCGGAGCTGCAGTTGGAATTTCTGATCGAGAGCAGTCCGGCCGCCGTGCTCACCATGACGGCGGAAGGAGAAATTCTGCTGGCCAATCCGGCCGCGCACCGGCTGCTCGGTGTCGCGGGTGGATCGCTTCCGGGCAAGAGCATCGCGCGCTACGTTCCCGCGCTGGCATCGGTTCCGCCTGTAGACGAGGCCGCGAAGATTTTTCGGACGGAGATGCAGACGCGCGGGCAGAAGGAGAGCGGCGAAGTGTTTCTCGCCGACGTCTTCTTTTCAACCTACAGCACGCCCGCCGGACCGCGCCTGGCGGCTTTACTCGTGGATGCTTCGGAACACTTGCGGGAGCGCGAGGAAGCGAGCCTGCAACAGCTTCTGGCGGGGTCGCGCATCCTGGTGGCGGCGGTGTCGCACGAAGTTCGAAATGTGTGCGGCGCCATCGGAATGATGCATGAAAACCTGGCGCGCGGCGGATCGCTGAAGGGGAATCAGGATTTCGAGGCGCTGGGGTCGTTGGTGGAGACGTTGAGCAAGATCGCTTCGCTGGAGCTCAAACAGAGCGTCGGCAGCTCCGAGCCGGGTAACATCGATCTCAACGAAGTGCTGACTGACTTACGCATCGTTCTCGAACCGCTGTGCGAGGAATCCGACATAGAGCTGCGGTGGGACATTCCGGAGAAGCTGCCGCTGGTCGAGGCCGACCGCGCGAGTCTCTTGCAGGTTCTTCTGAATCTGACGAAGAACAGCCAGCGCGCGCTCGAGCCGGTGGCGCGAAAATCGATCGCCATCTCGGCGTCGGCGCGGGCGGACGGCGTTTCGATTCGCTTCGCCGACAATGGTCCTGGAATACCCACCGGCCAAAAACTCTTTCAGCCTTTGCAAAAGGGCGCGGACGCGACCGGGCTGGGACTCTACTTGTCGCGCGCGTTCATGCGATCGTTCCGGGGCGATCTTCGGCACGATCCGCTGCACGCCGGATGTTCCTTCGTACTCGATTTGGCAACCACGGCGGATGTGACGGAGCACAGCTCCCCGGCGGTCGAAGATGCGGCGCATACGGCTCTTACTACTTGACGACCACATTTTGTTTCGGGAGGGTCTGCGGCGGCTACTGGTGTCGGAGACCGATTTCGAAACCGTAGCGGAGTGCGGCACGCCCGTTGAAGCGCTCGATGTTTTGTCGCGTCACGAGGTGGATATTGTGCTGCTGGATTTCGACTTGGAGGACGATACCGGCACCCGGTTCATCGCCTCGGCGGCGGCCGCCGGATACCGCGGGAAGATCCTGATGGTGACGGCGGGGATGAGCCCTTTGGATATTTCGGTGGCGCGGAAGCTCGGCATATCCGGCATTTTTCTCAAACACAACTCGCCGACCTCGCTGCTGGAGGCGATTCGCAGCGTCGCGGAGGGCGGTGTCTGGATGGATACGAAGGCGACGCCGGCGGGAGAAAGCCGGGTCGCAAAATCGAGTGACAAGGCCGCGGCGGCCGAGCTTACGCCGCGAGAACAGAAAGTGCTTCGCAGCGTTTTCGAAGGGCTGACGAACAAGGAGATGGCCTATCAGCTCGGGGTTTCGCAAAGTTCCGTCAAGGCCACGCTGCAACAATTGTTCGAGAAGATGGGCGTGCGGACGCGCGGCCAACTGGTACGAATCGCCATCGAGCGGTCTTTGGAACGGGCGCGGCAGCCCTAATGGTTATCGGAATCCCGCGGTTTGTCTTTGTCCGTGCGCGTGGCGTCGCGAGCGTTTTTGGCGGCGTCCCGCACCTCGCGGCGCGCTTCGCCCAAGGCCTTTTCCGCCTCGCGATTGGCTTCTTTTAGGCTGTCGCGCACTTGCTCGCGGGCGTGCTGCAAGTCCTTGCGGACTTCGCGGTCGGCTTCGTGAAGTTTTCGCCGGGTTTCGTCCTCGTCGGAACGACGACAGCCCCCAACCGCTAGTACGAGAATCAAGATCGTCAAGGCTCCAACGTTGCGCATAATCGCTCCTGTTTCCATGGTAACGCCGAGCCGGAAGCGCTACCGC
>JBEKHQ010000110.1:0-7200 GCA_050012195.1 Bryobacteraceae bacterium
GGCTAAGTAACGCCGCCACCGCAGCCAGCACGGGTAGCTAATCCAGCGGTTAGTCCGGCCCCGTTTGCCGGGCGTTGAATAAAGGCTGGTTCACGACTTAGTAAGTAGCTAACTTGCAACTGAGCAGGGCCGCTACGTCTGCGACCTGGCAGAGAGCCGCCCTGCTCCTATTTTTGTTAGTTGTGGTGCGTCCGTTTCTTAAAGGATGGAACTCTTGAAACAAAAAGGTGTGAGCGAATGTCTGCGCGGGTTTGAGCGGGATGAATCCGGTCAGGACATGCTCGAATATGCGCTTTTACTGGCGTTTATCGCGTTGGCGGGGACCGCGATGTTTCTCGGGATGAGCAGCAGCGCCAATACTCTATGGTCGGTGGCAAACAGTAATCTCGCGGCAGGTAACGCAGGGAGTTAGAAAAAATGAACAAACGTCTATTATCCGTTTTGGCTTTCGCACTTATAATATCCGCCCTTGCGAGCGTGGTCTTGTATCGTCTGATTTCGACTAAGTTGGCTGTCAGCGCCAAGCCGCCCACTACTCAAGTGGCCGTGGCGAGCCATGACTTAGATATCGGCACGCTAATCAAGGAAAGCGACTTGAAAACCGTCGACTGGAGCGGTCAGCAACCGAAAGGAGCGGTGATCAAACCCGCCGACGTGATCGGCCGCGGAGTAGTGGCGACGGTTTACGAAGGCGAACCTATCCTCGATAGCCGCTTAGCTCCCAAGGGCGCCGGCGCGGGCTTGGCCGCCACCATACCGGTGGGGATGCGGGCCGTCGCGGTTCGCGTCAACGACGTGGTGGGCGTGGCTGGATTCGTCCTGCCGGGCATGCGGGTCGACATTCTCATCGCCGGCAATCCGCCCAATGCTTCCAATACCCTGGGGACGCAAAGCAAGACACTGCTGCAAAACATCGAAGTGCTCTCGGCCGGCCAGAACATTCAGAAGGACTCCGAGGGCAAACCGGTCAACGTGCAGGTGGTGAATCTGTTGGTTACTCCCGAACAGGCCGAGATTCTGAGCCTGGCCAGCAATGAGACCCGTATCCAGCTTATTCTGCGCAATCCCCTGGATACCGACACCGTTAAGACTCCCGGCACCGCGATTTCCAACTTGTTCTCCGGCAATAAGGGCTTGCCGCAATCGCCTAAAGAGAGCGGCGGGTCGAAGTCGAAGATGCGGCTGGTGGCGTCGAAACCGGCTCCGGCTGCGCCGCCTTCCGCCAAGGTGGTCGTGCCCTTCACCGTGGAAGTGATTACCGGAACTAATCGAGCCGAAACAAAATTCCAGCCCGAGGAGGAGAAGCACCAGTGAGCTATCGAATCTGGGGTTCCACATTATTTTTCGCCGCCGCCCTCTTGTTACGCGCGCAGGGCCCGGACGCGCCGCAGGACACGCCGGCCACGGGCGCGCGCGAGCTTTTCGTGACCGTCGGCAAATCGCTTCTGGTGGATAGCCCGACGGTGATCCGCCGCGTTTCGATTGCAAACCCAGCAGTAGCCGATGCGATCGCCACTACTCCCCGCGAGATCCTAGTAAACGGAAAAGGGCCGGGTGAAACCAGCCTGATCGTCTGGCAGGAAAACGGCAATCGATTGATCTTCGATCTACTCGTGCAGGCCAGCACGGCGCGGCTGGACGCCATCAATCGCGAACTCCAACAGGAGCTTGCCGACGAGAAGGTTTCCATCACACTCGAGGATGGAATCCCATTTCTGCGCGGCACCGCCAGGGATCTGACCAGCGCGGACCGCGCGGTTGCGATCGCCAGCACCTTGGGCAAGCCGGTCAATTTGCTGCGGGTGGATGTGCCGCCGGTGGAAGCTCAAATCCTCATCAAAGTCCGCTTCGTCGACGTCGATCGAACGCATTCCACGCAACTGGGACTGAACTTGTTTAGTACGGGAGCGACCAACACGATCGGCGCCGTATCCACCGGCGCTTTTCCAGCGCCGACGCTCTCCACAACGCCCTCCTCCGCCGGCTCGCCCTCCACCACGAACTTCTCGTTGACCAATGCCCTGAACCTCTTCTTCTTCCGGCCAGACCTGAATCTCGGCGCGACTATAGAAGCGTTGCAGGCCAATAGTTGGCTGGAGATTCTGGCCGAGCCGAACGTCCTGACCAGCAATAACCGCACCGCCAGTTTCCTGGCTGGGGGCGAGTTTCCGTTCCCCACGCTCCAAGGAGGAGGCGCTGGATTGGGAGCTGTGACCATTCAGTTTCGCGAGTTCGGCGTGCGCATCAACTTCACGCCGACGGTTACGCCGCGAGGCACCATCCGTTTGCAAGTGGCGCCGGAAGTCAGTTCGCTGGACTTCGCGAATGGGCTCACCTTTGAAGGTTTCACGATCCCGGCCCTTTCTACACGCCGAGTCCAGACCGACATCGAACTGGAATCCGGGCAGAGCTTCGCCATCGGCGGCCTGCTGGACAACCGGGTGACGGACACTCTCAGCAAGATTCCCGGACTGGGCGATATCCCGTTTTTCGGAAAACTGTTTCGCTCGCGCAATTTGCAAAAGACCAACTCCGAACTGCTGATCATCGTGACGCCGGAAATCGTGCGCCCCATTCCGGCCGGCCAGCCGCTCCCAACGCTGAAGTTCCCCGAGAAACTCCTGGAGCCGAACACGGCCGCCACCGCGCCGCGCACTCCCGGTATCGAGACCACCGGACCGGTCCCGGTGCGTCCGCCGCAGCCCAGCATGCCGGTGGAACAGTTGATTCAGAGCATGCGGACGCCGGTGCTCGGACAGCAACAGCAGCAAACCCAACCGTCCATTCAATTCGTGCCGATGTTGGTGCCGCCTCCGACGTCGGGAACGACGCCAGCCCCCGCAGCCAATTCTCCGGCGCCGGCCGCGCAACCGCAACCGACACAGCCCACACAGCCGCAGGCCAATTCGTCGCCAGCCTCGGGATCCGGTCAATAGATGCTGGAGGCTTGAGTGTATCCACTGACCGCGGGAATTGTCATCGAGTCGAAGAGCATGTGGGACGAATTGCAATCGTCCCTGCAGGATCTGCCTGTCCGCATCCTCATGGAGCAATCCGAGATCGGCGATCTTGGCTCTCTGATCGATCGGCTGGAGCGAATGCGTCCCGATGTGATCTTCCTGGATATTTCGACTCTGCGCGAGCCGTTGGATCACGTGATCCGAAAAATTCGCTCCAGCGCGAGCGGCTCGGCGGTGCTGGCCTTAAATACCAGCGCGGAGCCCGCAGCCATCTTGGACGCCATGCGCTCAGGCGCGGCCGAGTACCTTTATCCTCCCATGCGCGAGCAAGTGCGAGCGGCGCTCGAACGAATCGGCGCCGAACGCAAGAACGCAAATCAATCGGTTCGCAGGGGAGGCCACGCGATCGGGTTCCTTTCCGCCAAGGGTGGCTGCGGCGCCACCACCATCGCTTGCCACGCGGCGGTCGAGCTTCCGAATGTCACGAATTCCCACGTTCTACTCGCGGATCTCGATTTTGATTCCGGCATGGTGGCTTTTCTATTGAAGACCGGCGGCAAATACGGCATCGGCGACGCCGCCGGCAACACCCATCGTCTAGACCAAAACTATTGGAAGGCGCTGGTTACCAACGGCATCCCAGGACTCGAGATCATCGCTGCGCCGGTTCCCGCCCCTCGACAGCCGGTCGGGCCCGAGCAGTTGCGCGTTGTACTGAGCTTTGTGCGCACGCAGTATGACTGGGTGGTGCTGGATCTCGGCCGCGGCCTGAGCGCGTCCGCGGTCGCGGCGCTGGATGAAATCGACGACCTGTATATCGTCTCCACTCTAGATGTGCCGGCACTTCACCAGACGAAAACGATGGTGCAACGGCTACTGGACATCGGATTACAGCCGAGCCGCTTACACCTAGTGCTCAACCGGGCGCCGAAGCGCTACGAGGTCACGATGGAGGAACTGGAAGCCATGCTCGGGACTCCGGTGTATGCGGTTGTTCCGAACGACTATATGGCATTGACTGAGTGCTACGCGGAAGGCAAGCTGCTGTCTCCGGGCAGCGCTTTGGGCAAGCATCTGGCCGGCTTTGCAATGAAGGTAGCGGGCGTCGAGCAGGTCAAGAAAAAGAAGTTCTCCCTCTGGGCAGGAGCGTAGCACATGGCAACGGCAACACAACTGAAGCAAGACGCGGGCTGGGTAGGCCGGCTTTTTAATCCGCAATCCTACACGCCCGAATACCAGGAACTGAAGTTTGCCCTGCATCGCAAGCTCCTGGACCGGATTAATTTAGAGGCGCTCTCGTCGGTGGCGAGCGACCGCGTCCGCAACGAGGTCCGCGCGGCGGTAGCTCGTTTAGTGGAAGAAGAAAAGACGCCGCTGAGCGTGGTCGAGAAGGACCGCGTCATAGAAGAAGTCCTCGATGAAGTCTTCGGACTGGGACCTCTCGAGCCGCTCCTGGCAGACCCGACCATCTCCGATATCCTGGTCACCACGCCGCGTCTGGTGTTCGTCGAGCGCGGCGGCAAGCTATATCGCACGCCGGTCGAGTTCAAGGACGACGCCCATCTCTTGCGGATTATCGAGAAGGTGGTATCGCGCGTGGGCCGCCGCGTCGACGAATCCTCGCCGCTGGTGGACGCAAGGCTGCCGGATGGATCGCGCGTAAATGCGGCTATTCCACCCGTGGCTGTGGACGGTCCGCTCTTGTCCATCCGCCGCTTCGGCCGCGAGCGCCTTACCGCCACCGATCTGGTCAAGAACCTGTCCTTGACGGCGGGAATGATGGAACTTCTCATGTCCTGCGTGCGGTCGCGGCTGAACGTCGTGATATCGGGCGGCACCGGCGCCGGGAAAACCACTCTGTTGAACGTCGTGTCCACTTTCATCCGCGACGACGAGCGCATCGTTACCATCGAAGACGCGGCGGAACTGAAACTCAACCAGATCCATGTGGCGCGCATGGAAACGCGGCCCCCGAATATCGAGGGAGCGGGCGCCATCAAAATGCGCCAGCTCGTGATCAACGCGTTGCGCATGCGGCCGGACCGGATCATCGTGGGTGAGGTGCGAGCCGAAGAGGCGCTCGACATGCTTCAGGCCATGAATACGGGTCACGACGGATCGCTGACCACCGTCCATGCCAACACGCCGCGGGATGCTATCAGCCGTCTGGAGGTAATGGTTGGAATGGCGAACGCCAACATGAGCGTTCACTCCATCCGCCAGCAGATCAGCTCGGCGGTGGACTTGTTCGTTCAGATCGCCCGCTTAAGCGACGGTACCCGCCGCGTCGTCGGTATAACCGAATGCGTCGGAATGGAAGGCGATCTGGTCACGATGCAGGATATTTTCGTGTTCGAAAAGACCGGCCTCACGGAGAACGGCCGCGTCACCGGAAGATTCCGCGCCACCGGCGTTCGTCCCAAGTTCTACGAGAAACTCCAGTCCGCCGGAGTGAACATTCCCGCGTCGGTATTCCAGACCATCGTTGAAATTTCCTGAGGAGCTATGTCAACAGTATTTTTCTTCCTCTTCTTCTGCATCTTGGCGGTGGTTCTGATATCCACCGCGTTGGGGTTGAATTTCCTGGAATCGCAACGCAAGAAGCAGGTCAAGAGCATGCTTCGCACGGTGGAAGGGAATCCGTCCGAGCAGGCGGACACGCATATCCTCTTTGAGGCCGACGATAGCGACGATTTGATGGCGCGGGCGGTTTCGCGGCTCGACTGGGCTCAACACGTGGAAACCACTCTGCAGCAGTCCGGCCTGAATTGGTCGCTTGGGCTTCTGCTCATTCTAACGCTGGCCGGGGCGGCGATCGGTTTGATATTGGGCTGGAAGTTCAACGTCCTGGCCTTCTCCATATTGAGCCTGCTGGCCGCCGCGCTCGCTTTTGCCTCGCTTCCATACCTGTATGTCCGCTACAAGCGTCGGCGGCGTTTCGCGGAGTTCGAGGAGCAGTTTCCCGAAGCGCTCGATTTCCTGGCTCGGTCGATGCGCGCGGGTCACGCCTTTTCGATCAGCTTGGAGATGATCGGCGATGAATCGCCGGATCCTCTGGGGCTCGAGTTCCGCACCATGTTCAACGAACAAAATCTCGGCGCGCCCATGGAAGTTGCCCTGGCGAACCTGGAGCGACGGCTTCCATTGGTGGACGTCCGATTCTTTATCTCGTCGATTTTGTTGCAGAAACAGACCGGCGGCAATTTGAGCGAGATCCTGACTCGTCTGGCGCACGTAATTCGAGAGCGGTTCAGGCTGAAGGGCCAAGTGAAGGCGGCCAGCGCTCATGGAAGATTGACCGCCACGATTCTGACTCTGATGCCTATGGCTCTGATGCTGGGACTGATGCTTGTGGCGCCCGGTTACTTGGAAGGAATGGCGAGGGAGGCGGACGGTAAGTGGCTCGTTCTGGGCGCGATCGTCGGTCAACTTGTGGGCTACTACTTTATCCGCCGGATCATCCGGATCAAGGTTTAGGAGGACGCTATGGCTGCTTTGATTTCATTCGCATTGTTCGCCATCCTCATGGCGGCCATCTCCGTCTATGGATATCGGCGGTATGCGAAGCCGGGCCGGGTCTTTGAGCAGTTGGGGGGGCCCGCGGCGATTTCCAATCCGCTGATCGACAAACTATCGGACGACGAGCCCGGGCTTACCGTAACCGTCATTGAGCAGATCGGCAAGAATGTCCCCATTTCGCCCCAGGACGCAGCCATGGCTCGCGGCGAATTGATCGCGGCGGGATACAGGAATGACAGTGCGCTTCCGATTCTTTACGGCATAAAAATAATTCTTTGCACCACTTTAGTGATCTTGGCGTTCATCGTTCGCAGCAGCGTGACCTCCAATACGATCCTTGGAATTGTCCTGCTGGCCACCGCCGGATTCCTGGGGTATTTCGGCCCTAATTTCTATCTCGATCACCTGGTGGACAAACGGCGCGAGGAGTTGCGGATGTCTCTTCCCGACGCGCTCGACCTGATGGTGATTAGCGTGGAAGCAGGCCTGGGACTGGATCAAGCGATTCAATATGTCGCTCGAGAGTTGCAGATAACGCACAAGGTCCTGTCCGAGGAGCTCGGACTTCTCAACCTCGAGATCCGCGCCGGAAAGCGCCGAGCTGAAGCGTTGCGAAACCTGGCTGATCGCACCGGCGAGCGCGAACTTCGAAAACTGGTCGCCATCCTGATTCAGACCGATAAATTCGGCACCAGCATGGCCGACTCGCTGCGTACGCATT
>JBEKHQ010000111.1:0-7182 GCA_050012195.1 Bryobacteraceae bacterium
CGGCCCCATCCAGGGTGGCATGATCGAGGACTTCATCGATCGCAAACACGGCCGCAAGCAAGTGAGCTACGACCTCCCGGAGCTGAAGGAGATGCTCGAAGAGACCTACGGCGTCATCGTGTATCAGGAACAGGTGATGCAGATCTCCAACCGCCTGGCCGGCTATTCGCTGGGCGAAGCGGATATCCTGCGCCGCGCCATGGGCAAAAAGAAAGCGGAGGAAATGGCCGCTCAGCGCGCGCGTTTCCTGGCCGGGGCGAAAGCCCAGGGTTTCCCGCAAAAGAAAATCGAGAAAATTTTCGATCTGATGGAGCAGTTCGCCGGTTACGGCTTCAACAAGTCGCATTCGGCTGCCTATGCCTATCTCGCCTACGCGACCGCGTATCTGAAAGCCCATTACCCGCTGGAATTTCTGTCGGCTCTGTTGACGTCCGAAATGGGCAACGTCGACAAGGTGGTGAAGTACATCAACGAATGCCGCGAAATGGGCATTCCGGTTCTGCCTCCGGACGTCAACTCGAGCAGCCGGGACTTCAAGCCCGATGGCCAGGGGATTCGCATGGGCCTGTGCGCCATCCGCAACGTCGGCGCGGGCTCGGCGGACGCCATTATCGCGGCGCGCGAAAGCGGCGAGCCCTACCAGTCGCTGCATGAATTGTGCGAGCGCGCGGATCTGGCGAGCGTCAACCGCCGCATTCTGGAAAATCTCATCAAATGCGGAGCGTTGGAGGGCCTGGGCGGTAACCGCGCGCAGCTGACGGCGATCCTCGACGGCGCCATGGAGTCCGGCCAGCGAGTCTGGCGCGATAAGCAAAGCGGTCAGACCGGACTGTTCGGCACAATCGCGAACGAGCCCGCGCACGTCGAGCTTCCGCTGCCGCCGCTCCCCGATTGGACCCAGCAGCAGAAATTGTCCAGCGAAAAGGAAGTACTGGGAATTTACGTCACTGGCCATCCTCTGGATGCTTATCAGTCGAAAGTCTCCGAGCTTTCCACGCATTACACGGAAACATTAGAGGGGCTGGAGAAAGGCGTCGAGGTATCCATTTGCGGAATTCTCACCGGCATCCAGCGCAAACGCAATAAGGAAGGCAAACTCTGGGCCGCCCTGCGTCTTGAGGACCGCACCGGCAGCGTCGAGGCCATGGTCTTCACCACGCAGTACGATCGTCTTCTCATCCACCTGGTGGAGGATCAGGCGGTGTTGGTTCGCGGCCTGGTGCTTCCCGAGGACAATGGCCCGCCCAAGATCTCGATCCAGGACATCGTGCCGCTCGAAGTCGCCCGCGTGGACCTACCCACGCTGATCTCCATTCGCGTGCCGGTGGGCGCCAACGGGTCGCAGGACAAAGCGCAAGCGCTCTGCCAGCTTTTTGCCAGGAAGCAGGGCGCCACCGAGGTTCGGCTGCGCATTGAGAAACCGCGCGACTTTTCCGTTATCCTGGATGTGACCCCCAAGGTCCGGCCGGATAAGGAATTCTGGGCCGAGGTCGAGCGGATCTGCGGGCCGGAATCGCTCGAGATCCTAGCCAAGTAGCTTCGCGATGTGAATGGCAGATAATCCTAACCCGTCGCCGGCCGAACCACAAGACGTCGCCGGAAGCACTCCCGTCAGCAACCCGGCCTGGGAGCGAGTGCAATTGGCCCGTCATCCCAAGCGGCCGCACGCGCTCGACTACATCAACCGGATACTGACTGGCTTTGTCGAGCTCCACGGCGACCGCGCCTTTGGGGACGATCCCGCCGTGGTGGGCGGAATGGCATTTTTCGAGGGACGGCCGGTGATGGTCATCGGCCAGCAAAAAGGCCGCGATACCAAGCAAAAGCTGCACCGCAATTTCGGAATGCCCAAGCCCGAAGGCTATCGCAAGGCGTTGCGGCTGATGCGCATGGCCGACAAATTCCACCGCCCGATTGTGACGTTGGTGGATACCCCCGGCGCCTATCCGGGAATCGACGCCGAAGAGCGCGGCCAAGCGGAAGCCATCGCCGTGAACCTGCGCGAGATGTCGCGCCTACATGTTCCGGTGATCGCCGTCGTCATTGGCGAAGGGGGCAGCGGCGGCGCGCTCGGCATCGCCGTGGCGGACCGCGTTTACATGCTCGAAAACGCCTACTACAGCGTGATTTCGCCCGAGAATTGCGCGACCATCATCTATCGCGATTCCGGTAAAGCTCCGGAAACGGCGCGCGCCTTGCGGCTTACGCCGTCCGATCTGCTGGCGCTGGGTTTGATCGACGAAATCATCCCCGAACCGGCCGAAGGGGCTCATACCGACCCCGACCAAGCCGCGGAGTTCGTCAAAAGCGCGATTCGCAAAGGGTTGGCGGAGCTGTCGCCCCGTTCCGCCCGCGAGTTGACGGACCAGCGCTACAATAAATTTCGCCGCATGGGCAATTTTTTCGCCGAGGGCCAAGGCGCTTGAGCAAGACCGTCGTGATCGGCGTCGCGTTCGTCGTGGCCGTGCTGGCGGTCCTGGTTTACACCAGCATGCACGTCGCGCAATATCGCGTGGAGGTGTGCATCGCTTTTCGCGGCCGCACGGAATGCCGCGTCGCGTCCGCCGACACGCAAGATCACGCCCTCCGCAGCGCTCAATCCAACGCTTGCGCGTTGCTCGTTTCCGGAGTCACCGACACCATGCAATGCGAGCGCGTCGATCCGGCCAGCGTCAAATGGCTGGAGAAAAAATAGATTCCGCGGGCAATTTAAAAGTAATGCTTCGCCAGTTCCGGCTTGGCTTCGAGCGCCCGCTGCCAGCAGGTGAGCGCTTCTTGATCCTGCCCCAGCGCTTTAAGTGCGTGGCCGAGATTAAGAAACGCCTCGCCGAAATCCGGCTTCTGTTCCGTCGCGCGCCGAAAGGATCGAACCGCGTCTTCGTGCCGAGTCGATTGATCGAGCAGGATGCCGATGTTATAGGAAAGTTCCGGTGCGCGCTCCCCTAACTGCTCCAGCTTCGATTCGATGTCCAGCGCGAGATTAGCGTCGCCCATCTCTATCGCGACTGCCGCGAGCGCCCGCAGCGCTTCGGCGGATTGCGGATGTTGGGCGACCGCCTGGACCAAGGTCGCCTTGGCGGCTTCTATCTCACCGTTGCGCCATTGCGCCAAGCCCAGGTTGATCAGCGCCTCCAGCCAATCCGGCCGCTTCGCGACACAGTTCCGGAACGGCTCGATGGCGCCGGAATAATCGTCGCGTACCAGCCGAAAGTAGCCCAGCCGGAAGCAGGCATCCTCATTCTCCGGTTTGCTTTCGAGGCACTTTTCGACGCTTTTCTCGGCGTCGGCGAAGGAGCCGAGCCGCTCGAGCACGATGCTCAGATTCCAGAGCGCGCTGGCATCGTTGGGTGCGTTCTGAAGCGCGCGTTCGTAGGCCTTGCGCGCTTCGGCCACTTCGCCCCGCTCCTGCAAAGTCATCCCCAGATTCACGTAGGCGATTTCGTCGTCGGGCCGGATTTTGATCGCTTCGGCATAGGCTTGGCCCGCTTGCTCCAGTTTGTTGGTCTTCTGATACGCCACGCCCAGATTGAACCAGGCATCGTAGGATTGCGGCGCCAGCTTGACGAGCTGCGACCCGTATTGGACCGCGCCCTTGTAGTCTCCACGCGATAGAGAACCAGCCAGCAGGCCCTCCAGCGCCACCGGCGACCCGGGCCGAACGCGTAGCAGTTTCTCGCAGTGCTCGCGGGCCTTGGCGTCATCTCCGGCAGCCATCTCCAGGCCAATCAGATTGGAAAGCAATTCGGGATTAGGGCCGGTGATGGGCAGCAGCTTGACGTACATCTGCATGGCTTCTTCGCGGCGGCCGAGCAATTGCAGCGAAACCGCTTTGCCGTACAGCGCTTTCTCGTGCCCCGGTTTAGCTTTCAAGGCTTCCTCGAACGCCCCCAGCGCTTCCTCCGGACGTTTGCAATGGAGCTCGCATACCGCCAACCCGATGCGGGCTTCGGCCAGCTTGGGATCGAGACCGGCGGCCTTGCGGAAAATCTCCGCGGCCTGTTCAAAGCGCTCCAGCTTTTCCAGACTGAGCGCCACGTTGTATAGCGCCGCTTTGTGATTGGGAAAGCGCGCCAGCACTTTCTCGTAATCCCTTAGAGCTTCTTCGTAGTGGCCTAATTGATACTCCAGGTGCGCCTTGGTCCACTCGAGCTCGGGCAAGGTTTCGCCGCTCTCGAGGGCGGCGCGGATCTCGCGCAGGGCTTGCTCGGTCTTGCCTTCCATGTTCAGGGACAAGGCCTGGGCCAGCGCGTTGGATTGAACCGGACGCTTCTCGCTTTTCGGATCGAGAGTGTCGTGGCGGGCCAGCGCCTCCACCAGCTCACTATCGACGAACCATAACCATTGATCGTTTGTCTGTTCCATGCACGTCTCTCTTGCTACTTATTCCCGCCGTTCAAGTAATAAATGGACACGGACTTGATCCGGCCCCTTTCCTCTCGTTCGTTCAAGAACCCGAAACCGCCGGTCTTCAATTGATCATCCGTCCAGACATCCGCCTGTTGACCCTGGACGTAAGTGCTGAATCTGGGGCCGCGCACGTCCAGCCGAACTTTGAGCAGCATGTCGGTACCGACGGTTAGCTCGATGGGCACGCGTCCCACTTGAGTCTGGCGCCCTTTCGACACCAGGTACTTGAACAGCGCCAGCTTCGGGGACAACCCGCCGGAAACCTGCGCGAGCTTCATGGCGTAGTAGTCCTCGGGATCGGCGGCTCGAAAAACCCAACCGATACTATTGGAGTCGATCTGCCCCTGGAATTCGACGCGGTAATCGGCCAGCTTAAGCGAGGGGCGATAGATCGTAATCTGCCGTGCAAAGCGCTCGCCGACGGGGTCGCCGGCCCAGCCTTCCACCCAGCCGCCTTCGCCCACCATAATGCTCGGACCTGGCGCGTCCGCCGCTACCGGAGCAGTCAACGGCAGCACTTTGGACTTGGTTCCCCAACCAAGATATGCGGTGCATGAAACTACTACCAGCAGAAGCGCTATCCCCAATTTGACTTTGAGCGTCCCCCAGATGGAAGGGCTCGGGAGCTGCACTGTTCCAAAAGTCGGAGCGGCTGTCTCGGGGGCTGGCGCGGCGTCTTGGGGCGCGGCGGGTTCCTTCGTAGCTGCCCGCTTGGCAGACGACTCAACGGGCTTCGTCGCTGGACCTTTCGGCGGGGGGGCTTCAACCGCCTGCACAATCTTTTTGGAAGGCGTCGCAGGCGGGGTCCCTTTGGCTGCGGTCGCGGCAGACGTGATTTGAGGCGCGTTCGGCGGTTTTACGGACTGCACCGGCACGGGCGCCGGAGGCATGGCGGCCTTCGGTGGCGCCGGTGACGCCGCCGAAGCCTGGGCGTTCTGCTTTCCTTCGCGTTCGCGGGCCCCATCCTTGGCGGTCGACGCGGCAGGCGGCGCGGCAGATTGGCTTGGCGCCAGCGCTACTTTGGGCCGAAGCGGCAGCCCCGTGAGCCTCGGCAGCAATGCCGGCTTCTCGCGCGTGACCGCGGCCCCTTCGATTGGAGACGGCTTCGGCGGCGCGAACGCCTTCACTGCGATCTCGATGAACTCCGTAGTCGCGCGGGGTGAAAGTTCGTTCGTCTCGGGCGTGGCTTCCCGCGCGGCCGCTGGCTTTTCAACCGGCGTCGGTTCGAGTATCGGTGGAGCGGGATCTTCCGGCTCGACGACGATAGGCGCCGCCTCAATCTCCACCGGAACGTTGTTTCCGCCCGCCTCTTCCAGATGCGTTCTGGCGAGATCTTCGAGAGCCGCGCCGGGCATTGTTTCCGCGACCGATTCCTCGCTTTCCGGCTTAACAGGGAGCGGGTCGCTTGAGGGGTGGTGGTTTTCCGGTGGATCGTCCGCCGGTTCGTCCAGGGAGGCATCCGCGGGCACGACCTCTACCGTATTGATTGCCAGCGAAATCACCGTCACTTCGGCATCTTCGGCGGGAAACTCGATCGTGGAGGGGAATAAACCCAAGAACTCCGATCCACGATACTGTGGTTCGCAATGGAAACCGGCTCGAACTCCCAGGTTCCCTTGGACTCCGGGGCTCAAGACCTGGGGAGGGATCTTCAATGCGATGGGGCCGGCGCCTTCGAGAGTATTCCTAGGAACCATCGAAAACGGCACGGGCGGCTTCTCCGAGCCGGCGGCGAATTCGTTAGGCGTCAAATCGGCCTCCTGAACGGTGCTTTCGTTATCGCGAACCCGCGGGCGAGACTCCAGAGGCAAGAGCGCGGCCGAAGGCATATCCGAATTTCTTGTTCCGCTGAAGAGCCAGGCTGGCGCGGATGGGCGGGGCGCGACTTCCTGCCACGGTTCTCCGTAAGGCGGGGTTTCAAGCGGCGCTGAAATTAAGGGCTCCTCCAGCAGAAACCCGCTTTCTCCCGGCTCCAGGTGCACCTCTTCGGGCTTTTCGTTCG
This sequence comes from Bryobacteraceae bacterium, assembly GCA_050012195.1. Classification (GTDB taxonomy): domain Bacteria; phylum Acidobacteriota; class Terriglobia; order Bryobacterales; family Bryobacteraceae; genus Palsa-89. Next base: position 6,410 of record JBEKHQ010000111.1, read on the forward strand.
ATTTCTCCGCGACCGGTTCCTCAATCGCTACGCTCACCGCCGACGGGGTGGCCTGTGGAGTAGCTCTTGCGGCCCTTGCCTGGGCTTGCAGCAGACGCGTGAGTGCGATCCGATTGTACTCTTCCTGGTAGCTTTTTTTGTGAGCTTCCGAGCAGAACTCCCCTCCTCCCGTCAACCTCTTGAGCAGCGCCAGCTCATTGCCGCAATACAGGCATCGCATATGGGTGTAATCGGCTTTTAGTGGAGAATCGTGAATACCCTTAGAAGGTTTGTCTAGGGTAAAAGGCTTATAGGGGGGATTCTCGGGCGAACGACCTGCCCTCCCGGCGGGCCTCCCTAGTCGGACCTCGCTGTTGTCATAGGATTCCAAAGCATTGAAATGATTCGCGGAATCCAGGGGCGACAAGGCCGCGGGGCGGGCGCCCAAAATAATGTGTTTATCCGAAACTTCATCTAAAGTTGCCGCTGACTCCGACGATCTTCCTAACAGAGCAGCTTGCGCGACCGGCGCGCGTGATCGTTAGGAGACACTATGGTGAAACATGAGGCTTTGAAGAATCATCTGGAGACGCTGCGCGGTTCCATACCCGAGCTACGCGGCGTGTTGTTGGCTTCCAACGACGGCTTGCCGGTGGCGCATTCTCTTTCCAATGGGACAGACCCTAACCGAGTGGCCGCAATGGCGGCGGCAGCGTCGAGCCTGGGACGCAGGATTAGCGAAAGCCTCGCCACCGGTTCGCTTGCCGAAGTCAGCGTTCGGGGCGATGACGGCG
>JBEKHQ010000112.1:0-7172 GCA_050012195.1 Bryobacteraceae bacterium
CAAGCGCGACCGAGGATTCGCTGGTGGTCGATCGCGAGTTCGACAACCGCACCTCGCTCATCATCGACCCCCCGAACGGGAAATTGCCGCCATATACGGAACTCGGCCGGCAGAGGCGCGCCGAACATCTGGCCCAGGCGATGGCCACAAATGCGCGCTCGAGCCCGCGCGATCTATCGATCGAACAGCGCTGCCTGGCCTTCGGCGTTCCGCGGGTCGGCAGCATCTTTAGCGCGCCTCCTTACGCGTTCTCTCAAATCTTGCAAACGCGGGATCATGTCGTCTATTTCTGGGAAACGGGCCACGAAGCCCGGATCATTCCGCTAGACGGCCGGCCGCATCTTCCGGCGAACGTTCGCACCTGGGAGGGCGACTCGCGCGGCCGCTGGGAAGGCAAGACGCTGGTGGTCGATACTACGAACTTTTCCGCCCAGACGAATTTCCTGGGCGCCGGCGACGACCTGCATCTCGTCGAGCGCTTCACGCGCGTCGCCCCCGGCGAGATCCGCTATGAAGTTACCGTGGATGCTCCGAATACCTGGACTAGATCCTGGACGGCCATGGTGCGTCTGAAAAAGACCGAAGATAAGATCTTCGAGTTCGACTGTCACGAGGGAAACGCGCCGATTGTGGAGACCATGCTCTCGGGCGCGTCACAATAGAGAAATGGAATCCGTGAACGCGGAGAAGTTTCGGGTGGGCCTGGTGCAGATGAGCTGCGCTTTCGATCCTAACGAGAACCTGGAGAAAGCGCGCTGGCGAATCCGCGAAGCCGCCGCTAAAGGCGCCGAGATCGTCTGCCTGCAAGAGCTTTTCCGCTCCCAATATTTCTGCCGCGAAGAGAACGCCCAGCTGTTCGCCCTCGCCGAACCCATTCCCGGACCCACCACCGAAACACTGGGAAAGCTGGCGCGCGAACTTCGCATCGCGATCGTCGCGTCGCTGTTCGAGCGCAGGACCGCGGGCCTTTACCACAACACCGCGGCCGTCATCGGCGCGGACGGCGAACTGGCCGGCATCTATCGCAAGATGCACATTCCCGACGATCCGCTCTACTTCGAGAAATTCTATTTCACACCCGGCGATCTGGGATTCGTCAATTTCGACACCCGATTCGCCCGCGTCGGTGTGCTGGTCTGCTGGGACCAGTGGTATCCGGAAGCCGCGCGTCTTTCGAGCCTCGCCGGCGCGAACATTCTCTTTTACCCCACCGCGATCGGCTGGCATCCGTCCGAGAAACAGCAATACGGCGCGGCGCAGCTGGACGCCTGGCGCACCATCCAGCGCGGGCACGCCATCGCGAACGGAATCTATGTGGCGGCCGTCAATCGCGTCGGTCACGAAGGGCCCGCTGACAGCGGCCTCGAATTTTGGGGATCGTCGTTCGTGGCCGACCCGTTCGGGCAAGTGATCGCGCAAGCGTCGTCGAGCGAGGAAGAGATCCTGGTGGCCGAGTGCGATCCCCATCGCATCGAAGAGGTGCGCCGCAATTGGCCTTTCCTGCGCGACCGCCGTGTGGACGCCTACGCCCCGCTCGTGAAGCGATGGTTAGATTGAAAGCCAAGCGATGGCTGGATTGAAACCCAGCCGGCTCGGATTCCGGATGCCGGCCGAATGGGAGCCGCACCAGGCGACCTGGCTCGCTTGGCCTCGCGAGCGCACCGATTGGCCTGGCAAGTTCGCGCCCATCCCGTGGGTCTACGGCGATATCGTCCGCCGCCTGGCCGCCGTGGAGCGGGTTTGCATCCTGGTGGAGGATGCCGCAACCGAAAGAGGCGCTCGTCGTGTGCTCGTCAAATGCGGCGCCGACTTGAACACCGTCGATTTCGTGAAGCATCGCACCAACCGAAGCTGGACGCGCGACTACTGTCCGATCTTCGTCCGGAACGGCAAAGGCGAAGTCGCGATCACCAATTGGCTGTTCAATGGGTGGGCCAAGTACGACAACTGGCGCGAGGACAACAAAATCCCGGAGTTCGCCGCCCAGCGACTTCGGATGCGGCAGTTCGATCCCGGCATCGTGCTGGAAGGCGGCAGCATCGACGTCAACGGCGCGGGCCTCCTGCTCACCACCGAGGAGTGCCTGCTCAGCGAATCCGTGCAGGTCCGCAACCCGGGAATCGGACGCGCTCGGCTCGAGCGCTACTTCGCGGACTATCTTGGTATCGACCGAACGATCTGGCTCAAGAACGGCATCGCGGGCGACGACACCCACGGCCACATCGACGACCTGGCGCGCTTCGTCGACCAGAACACGGTGGTCATCGCCGCCGAGGAAAACCAGTCCGAGCTGAACTACCAGCCGTTGCGAAAGAACCTCGCGCTGATCGCGCAAACTGGACTGCGCGTGGTCACGCTGCCGATGCCGGCCCCGGTCTACTTCGACGGCCAACGGCTGCCCGCGAGTTATGCGAATTTCTACATCGCCAACGGACTGGTTCTGGTTCCGACATTCAACGACCCGATGGATCGGGTGGCGCTGAATATCCTGGCGTCCCTTTTTCCGTCCCGAGAAGTCGTCGGCATCTATTGCGGCGACCTGGTGCTGGGCTTGGGCACGCTGCATTGCATGACCATGCAGCAGCCGGCGTAGCGATACACATGCTTCGACCCAGGGCACAGCCTCACTGTGCGTGCTCGGTCATTGAGCCGCCAACCGAGCTGGGTTCCGGTTCGCCCTGAAACTCTTCCAAGGTCTGCAACAACTGCTTGGGCTGAAACGGCTTCGTGACGTAACCATCCATCCCCGCCTCCAAGCACCGCTCTTTGTCTCCGGCCATGGCGTGCGCCGTCATAGCGATGATCGGAGTGTGAGCGCCGGTCCGTTTTTCCATCTCGCGGATCGCGCCGGTGGCTTGGAAGCCGTCCATCTCCGGCATCTGGACGTCCATCAGCACCACGTCGTACGATCCCGCCGCCATCATCCGCACGGCCTGCCGTCCGTCTCGCGCCACTTCCACCGCGTGGCTGGCCTTTCCAAGGATCGCGCAGGCCACCCTCTCGTTAACGGCATTATCTTCGGCGAGCAGGATACGGAGGCTTCGCCCGCTTGGGCGGATGTCTAGCCCCCGCCGGGTGCGCGGCTCCACGGTTCTCACGGTACTACCTTTTCCGCTTGAGATGGCGTCCAACACAGCGGCCCGCAAATCGTGGCGGCGAACCGGCTTGGTCAGATAGGCGGCGATCCCGGTCTCGCCCGAAAGCGCCAGGTGGCTGGGGTGCTCCCGGGGAGTACCCATCAAGACCACCGCCAGGCGGGCGGCCGAAGTTTCCTGTAAGCGCTTAGCCAGTCCCAAACCATCCATCCCCGGCATGTGCATGTCGGCCAGCACCACGCGGAACGGGACACCGTTTTTCGTCCGCGACTGGATCAAGCCTAGGGCTTGCTCGGCGCTTTCCGCCTCGTCGGGCCGCATTCCCCATCCCCGCAGTTGCTCCGCAATAATCCGACGGTTGGTGGGGTGGTCATCAACCACGAGAAGGGATACCCCTTCGAGCGCGCGATCGCCGGGCCGATCTTCCTCGACAGGCTCATCCGCGCGGCCCACCGAAACGGTGAAGTGGAACCGGCTTCCCTGTCCGGGCTCGCTCTCCACCCAGATTCTCCCCCCCATGGCCTTTACCAGGCGCTCTGAAATCGCCAAACCGAGACCCGTGCCTCCGAACTTCCGGGCAGTGGACCCGTCGGCCTGCGCGAAAGCTTCGAAAATAAGTCGTTGCTTCTCCGGCGGTATGCCGATTCCGGTATCCCTCACGACGAATTCGAGATTAACGCCGTCGCCGCTTCTGCCCGTGATATTCACGGCCAGCGTAACATCCCCGCGTGCCGTGAATTTGATCGCATTACCGATCAGATTCACCAGAACCTGCCGCAGCCGGGTGGCATCCGCGACGACAAACTCGGGGACTTCGGGCTGGATGCCGCCGACCAGTTCCAGACCCTTCTCATGCGCCCGCACCGCCAACGTGCGGATGGTTTCTTCCACCAGATCGCGCAGGTTCATCCGGATGGGATCGAGATCCAGCCGGCCCGCCTCGATCCTCGAGAAATCGAGGATGTCGTTAATCACGGCGAGCATCAGATTGGCAGACGTCCTGACGGTCTCCAGGTAGTCGAGCTGCGTGGCGGTGAGATCGGTGTCGAGGATCAGATCGGTCATTCCGGTAACGCCGTTCATGGGCGTCCGGATTTCATGGCTCATGTTGGCCAGGAACTCGCTCTTCGCCCGGCTGGCCGCCTCGGCCTTTTCCTTGGCGTCCCGAAGCTCTGCGTTCGATTTCACCAATTCCGAAGTCCGAGCCTCCACTTCGCGCTCCAAACGGTCCCGGCGACGCACCAGGTCCTGGTCCCGGTGCTCGATCTCGGACAACATTCCGTTGAAGACGTCGGTCAGTTGACCCAAATCGTCATCGGCTACCTTCACGGCCCGCGTCGAGTACTTCTTCTGCTCCGACACGATCTTGGCCGCGCGCGACAAATGCGCGATGGGAGCCAGGATGATGCCCTGGAGCCCCGAGGCGAGCGCGAACGCCAGCAGCCAGGTGCTCAACAGAATGGCGGACACGATGGAGGCGAAGCGCCGGATCTGCGTGTCGAGTTCATCCAGATCCGATTCGAGATAGATGGCGCCGATCTTTGCTCCGTCGAGCCGAACGGTTTTGAACAAGATCAGACGCCGCGCCTCGAACCACGGTCCGTCGAGCTGACGCGCCGCCATCGACGGCGCCGGTCCGGAAGAACGGCGGTAACCGGCCAAGGGGCGGCCGTCGGCCGCGAATAGCTCGGCAGCCACAATGTGGCGCTTGGCCCGCAGGGTGGAGAGGATCTCCGCGCCAACACGCGCGTCATCGAAGCTCAGGGCCGCGGTGCTGTTCGCGCCCAGCATCTCGGCCAGGACATCCAGGTCGTTGCGCATGGAATCGCGCGCCACGACGCGGTCATAGGCCAGCATGGCGGCGCAGGCGCATAGCAGAGCCGCGGTGACGGTAACCATGATTACCAGCCGCAGCTTGTGCCTCACGGGCAGGTTCCGATATGTGTGCGCCACCCCGATCAACCGCATGCCAATCACTTCTTTTCCACCTGTGCCATGCTTAGTAATTTGGCGCTGATGTGGAGTCCCGCGCGGTCTGCGGCCGGCGCGCTGATCTCCATGCGGACCTTGGCTTCGTTCAACTTGAAATCGATGACGCCGCCGCTGGCGAGAAAACCTTCCGACTCCCCCACCGTAAGCACGCTCTTACCGCGCAGCGCTTCGAGCCACACCTTCAAACGCTTGCGCTCAGTCGCGCCCATGAAAACGATCTGGCACTGGCCGGCCTGTTGCCCATCGGCAACCTGCCGCACGCTCACGGGACGGTTTGCGATCACGGTTCCCCGCGCCGCCTGATCCAGCGAAGGACCGAACGGGTTCTGCCCCAAGACGCAGATTGCGATGGGGTCGCCCGGCCCCTTGAACACTTCGGACGGCCAATCTACGAACTTGGCGAAATTAAGCAGGAACGCCCCCTTCACCGTATATTCCTCCGGTTCCGCCGCCAGGGTTGGGGCGATGGCAACCAGAGCAATACACATGAGGTGGGTCAGCATGATTCCGCCGCCGTTATTGCTTCCGCCAAAACTCCATTCCGAAATACGCGGTCCGGCCGCGTACCGCCGGCATCGTGTTGGCGGAGTTGGTTCCCAAAGCCGGGAGCCACACCTCGTTGTTCAACAGGTCATCTGCATGCAAGAACAGCGCAACGCCTTGCGGGCTTTCCCGGAACCAGCGTTTGGTGAGGTCGTAGCGCACGTGCGCGCTCACGGAATGAAATGCGTCGGGGCGCGGATTGATCGACGAGGCATAGCCGGGAATGTGACCCTGATACGAGTCGAACAGACTGATATCGGCGCCGTTGTTGGCCATATAGCTGATGCCGGCCTTAGCGCCCAGTCTGGGAATCGGGCTCAGTTTCGCGATGGCGCTGTCCTGATTCTGCTGGTAAAGCACGGAACCCATCAGGAACCAGTCGCGCCGGAAGTAGTATTTGCCTTCCGAATCGAGCCCCTGGAACGTGGCGGGAGTTCTGAGATTGTAGTAGTGCGCCGGGCGGGTGCTGCCGTCCTCGAAAATCAGGTCGGCTTCCCGGCTGTGGAAATAGTCGATGCTGATCAGAGTTCGATTACTCTGATAACTCCCCAGCAGGTCCAGCGTGCCGACCGTTTCCGGGATGAGATTGGGATTGCCCTTCAGTCCGGGATTGTTAAGCCCCAATTCGTCGAGACTGGGAGCGCGGAATGCGCCGCCGTAGAGCGCCTTCATGGTGAAGTTCTGGAGCGGATTCCAGAGAATGCCGGCCCGGGGAACGACGTTCAGGGCCATGTCGCCGATCTTGTTGGCCTGCAAGCCGCCCACCAGCTTCAGATCGTCGGTGAGCCGGTGCTCGTGCTGGACATAGAAACCGTCGCCCCAGCGCTGCGCGTCCTCCACCAGTAGGGCCGGCTGCTCACCGGTATACAACTCGGAGCCGCGAATGTGGTTGAGTACGGTTCCGAACGTCAAGCGGTCGTTCGACGTGAAGGTGATGAAGTTGGTCCACTCCAGATCAGCTTCGTTCGAGTCTCGATAGGCGTCGGGATAGTCCGGCGCGGCCAGCACTTCGCGAGTGTAGGTGAGATTAAAGGTCATCTCCCATTTCTCCGAAATTTTCTCGGAGTAGCCCAGATCGCCGAATCCGCGCCGGGATCGCACGTCCCCCACGATGCCCCGGACGAAGGAGGGGTCTTCCACGGCCGTGTACGAGGACATGAAGCTCAAGCCCTCGTAGTTGAGTCCCAGAAAAACTCCTTCGCCGTCGTCGCGGAGCGTAGCGGTTTGCGAATAAGCCAGGTTGGAAGGTACGTGGAAACTCTGAAAGACCGTGTTCCACAGCGGCGATTGATGGTATTGGCCGGCCTCGACGACGCTGAGAGCGCCTCGCTCGTAGAGCACCTGTTCCGACCCCGCCGCCTCACCCGCGCCGCCGCCGGCCGCGCTGGCGGTAAAACTTGTTACCTCGGCCTTTTGCGTGATCAGGTTGATGACGCCGGAGTATGCGTCCGAGCCGTAAAGCACCGAGCCGGGACCTTTAATCACTTCGATTCGCTCGAGTACATTGACCGGAAAAGACTGCAGGATATCGTTGCTTACTCC
>JBEKHQ010000113.1:0-7573 GCA_050012195.1 Bryobacteraceae bacterium
TCCGCCGCCAATCAAAAGCTGCAAGCCTACATCGAGTCGCAACTGAAGATGCTGCATTGCCAGGTTGCCTTTGACGCCTTCAGCGCCCAAACTCCGGTGGGCGCGGTGGCGATGAGGAACATCATCGCGAAGTTTCCCGGCCAATCCGGCGGCGCAATCGTCATTACCGGCCATTTCGATACCAAACCTATGCCCGGCCGCGTTTTTGTGGGCGCTAACGACGGCGGATCGTCCACCGGCTTTCTGCTCGAATTCGCCCGAGTGGTCAACGCGATTCCCCACCGCGCCGACATCGAACTGGTTTGGCTCGACGGCGAAGAGGCGTACGGCGAATGGTCGGATACCAACGGCACCTATGGGAGCCGCCATCTAGCCGAGCGCTGGGCGCGAGAAGGCGCGCTGTCGCGAATCAAAGCGCTGATCAATGTCGACATGATCGGCGACAAAGATCTGGGAATCGTCCTGGAAACCAATTCATCTCCCTCGCTGCGCCGTTTGGTTTGGCAAACCGCCGACCAGCTTGGATACGGCAAGTATTTTCTTCGCGCGCCGCTGGCCATCGAAGACGACCATCTCCCTTTCCTGAAAAGAGGAGTGAACGCCCTCGATCTCATCGATTTCGATTACGGCCCCGATAACGCCTACTGGCACAACGAAAGCGACACCATCGACAAGTTGAGCGCGCACAGCCTGGAGGTAGTGGGGAACGTTCTGGCCGCGGTCGTGGAGAAACTCCAGTAGGCGCATGCAGAAGATCCACGTCATCGCCACCGGCGGCACCATCGAAAAAGTGTACTCCGAGCAAACCGGCAACGTTCAAAATCTGGACAGCAAGATTGATCGATACTTCCGGCTGCTGCGTTTGCCCGACGCCGACATTCACATCGCGCATTTGATGAACAAGGACAGCCTGGAGATGACGGACGCCGACCGCGCGCAGATACTCGCCGCCGTGCGGGAAAAGCTCGCGCAGCCCGCGCCGATCGTCATCACGCATGGAACCGACACCATGGTCGAAACCGGACTGTTTCTTCAGAAAAATCTCTCGGACCTAAAATTCCCGATTGTTCTGACAGGCGCGATGACGCCGCTCGGTTTTGAGGCCAGCGACGGTCTGCAAAACCTCACCGAAAGCCTGCTTGCCGCCCGCGTCCTCCCGCCGGGCGTTTACGTGGTGATGCACAATCAGGTGTTTCCCGTGGATCTGGCGCGGAAGGATCGCGAACTGGCCAGGTTTGTTTGGAAATGAGCCGCTAGTGCGCGGCAGGCGCGGTCCACAGCTCATCCAACACGTTGCCGATCGATCCGCTCGGCTCTTCGATCTCCAAAATCGTCGCCAGCGTCGGAGCGATGTCGTTCACCGAAATTTTGCGGTTGTAGCGAGCCGGATGAATTCCGGAACCCATGAAGATGACCGGAACATGGGTGTCGTAGTTGAAAGGCGTGCCGTGAGTAGTGCCCGTGCTGTTCGCGTCGCCGGCAAGATAGTACGGATCTAGCAGCACGAACACATCCCCGGACCGGCTTCCATAGAAACCATAGTTGACCCCTTGCGCCACCGCGTCACCGACGGCGGCGCCGTTCAGGATCTGTTCCCTGGTGTACACGCGCAGCACATGCGGCGCGTCACGCAACGCTTGCGCAGCCACCCCTCCTACTTCGTTCTCATCGAGCTTCTTTTCGCGAATCAGCTCGCGGTTAAGATAAATCGGGATCCCCCTGCCCATAATCCACTTGCCCGGACCGAATTTCGCCGATAGCGCGCTCTCCGCGACTGCTATCAGGCTGGCTGTGTCCACCCGCCCGCCGGGCATCTTACGCGCGACATTCACTTCGGGAACGGGCGCCACTCCGTGGTCCGCGGTCAAGACCACCAGCCAGTTATCGCGCCCCACCTGCGAGTCCAAAAAGTCGAAGAGCTTCCCCAACAGCCGGTCCGTGCGAATCGACATGTCGCGCACTTCCGGCGAGTCCGGTCCTTTCTGGTGGCCGACGTAGTCGTTGGAAGAAAAGCTCACCGCCAGCAGATCCACGCCCGCGTGTTTGCCTAACTCCTCGGCGGACACGCAGCGTTCGGACATGGTCTCGATCAGCTCGTTGCCGATCGGCGACGCGTCCAACGATCCATAAAATTTCGCGTCCGCGACCCCGCTCATCGTTATGAACGGCTTGTCGCCCGGCTTTCCGTCCACGGGCAGCCACTTGGCGTTGCGATACTTGTCGGCCGGCCTGCCCTGATTGACGTCCTTCACCCAACCGGGAAGGTCGGCGAAGTAATACGTGCTGCTGACCCAGTTTCCAGTCGTGCTATCAAACCAATAGGCGCCGTCGGCCATGTGCCCCGCCGGCAAAATGGCGCTGCGATCCTTGATTGAAACTCCGATGACCTTGCTCCCCTTGCCGGACATTTTCAGTTCGTCGCCGATCGTGCTAACCAGCATCCGTCGCGGCGACGATCCCGTTTGGCCAGGCGCGCCGCCCAGCAGTTGCACCGTCGGATCGGAAACGCTGGTGACGCTGTGGCCCGTCTCGCGGTCGTACCATTCGTTCCCGACAATGCCGCTGAGCGATGGGGGAGCGCCGCTGAGGAAGGTCGAATGGCCGATGGCCGTTACGGTTAAGGACTGCGGATAGTGCGCGTCTGTGAACACCGCGCCGTTGTCCAGCACGCGCGCGAGGCCGGCGTGATAGCTGTCCCGGAAGCGCGTCAGATAGTCATAACGGAACTGATCGATCGCCACCGCCACCACCAGTTTCGGTTTGGACGCGGGGGCGGGGAAAAGTGAAGCGGCCAGTGCGAAGGCCAGCCAGGCCGTTCGCGGCAGAATGCGTCTCATTCGATTATCATCCACTAGCTCCCATGCTACGATTTCCTGGCCGCCGTTGTCGCCGTCGCGGCGCAAAAAGTCACGGCAACGTAACCACATTTAGTACGATAAAAGTATCCCCATGGGCGCCGCGAGCGTGGATCTGAAGAAAACTGTCAATCTTCCGCACACCGACTTCCCGATGAAGGCGAATCTGCCTCAGATGGAACCCAGGATGCTGGAGCGGTGGAGCGCCGAAAACCTCTACCAAAAGATTCGCGCCCACAGCGCGGGGCGTCCCACCTACATCCTTCACGACGGACCGCCGTATGCCAACGGCGAAATCCATTTGGGCACCGCGTTCAATAAAATCCTGAAAGACTTCATCGTCAAGACCAAGACCATGGAGGGTTTCGATTCGCCGTACGTGCCGGGTTGGGATTGCCATGGCTTGCCCATCGAAGCCAAAGTGGATAGCCAACTCGGCGCTCGAAAAGCCACCATGACCCAGGCGGAGATTCGAGCCGAGTGCCGCAAGTACGCCGCGAAATACGTCGATTTGCAGCGCCGGGACTTCGTTCGACTGGGCGTGTTCGGGCGCTGGCAGGATCCCTATCTCACCATGAGCGCCGAGTTCGAATCCGTGATTGCCGGCGCGTTCGTCGAGTTTCTGGATCGCGGTTACGTCTACAAGGGTTTGAAGTCCGTCAATTGGTGCATCCGGGATCGCACCGCGCTGGCCGAAGCCGAAATCGAATACGAAAACCACACCAGCCCCTCTATCTGGGTGCGGTTCGCGCTGACATCGGACGCGGCGCAAATCGATCCCGCGCTGGCCGGCCGCAAGGTTTACGGCCTCATCTGGACAACCACGCCTTGGACCATCCCCGCCAACGTTGCCATCGCGTATCATCCGAAATTCGAGTACGTCGCGGCCGAAGTGAATGGCGACGTCTATATTGTCGCCCTGGAATTGCTGAAGGTGACCGCGGAGAAGCTGGGCTGGAACGATCCGAAAGTGATCGCTGGATTCGCCGGCGCGAAATTGGAAGGCGCGATCTTCCGCCATCCGTTCCTGGAGCGCGATTCGCTCGGCATCTTGGCCGATCATGTGACGCTCGAACAGGGAACCGGCGCGGTTCACACGGCGCCCGGCCACGGCCAGGAGGATTTCGAAGTCGGCGCCAAGTATGGACTGCCGGTCTATTGCCCGGTGGACGCGGGCGGCAAATTCTTCCACGCCGAGGGCGCCGCCGGCCGGCTTCCGGAAGAAATTATCGGCAAGACAGTTTGGCAAGCCAACCCGATCGTCAGTGGAATTTTGAAATCGCACGGCGCGCTGCTCGGCGAAGAAAGCGTCTCGCATAGCTATCCGCACTGCTGGCGCTGCCACAATGCGACAATTTTCCGCGCCACCGATCAATGGTTCATCGGGATGGATCGCAACGACCTTCGCGGTCGCGCGCTGAAGGCCATCCAGGCCGTGAAGTGGCTGCCCACTTGGGGCGAGGAGCGCATCTCCAACATGATCGCCTCGCGTCCCGATTGGTGCATCTCGCGCCAGCGCGTGTGGGGCGTGCCCATCGTCGTGTTCTATTGCGAAGGTTGCCAGCAGCCGCTCACCGATCGAAAAATCCTCGATCGCGTGGTCGCGCTTTTCAACGAATATGGCGCCGACGTGTGGTACGAGCGCTCGGCGGCCGATTTGATCGGCTCCGGTGTCGCCTGCTCTCACTGCGGCGGAAATCAGTTCCGCAAAGAGAGCGATATCCTGGATGTCTGGTTCGATTCCGGATCCAGCCATCTGGCGGTTCTGAACCAAAGCAACGGTCTCCGATGGCCGTCCGACATGTATCTGGAGGGCGCGGATCAATACCGCGGCTGGTTCCACAGTTCGCTGCTGATCGGCGTCGGCTTGAAGGGCGAAGCGCCTTATCGCGAGTGCGCCACCAACGGCTGGACGCTGGATGAACAGGGCCGCGCGATGTCGAAATCGCTCGGCATCGGCATCCATCCCGATCAGGTGATTCCGAAGTACGGCGCGGATGTGCTGCGCCTGTGGGCCGCGTCGGTGGATTTTACCGAAGACGTCCGCTTGTCCGACACCATCCTCGCGCGGCTCACCGAGGGTTATCGAAAATTCCGCAATACCTTCCGCTGGGCGTTGGGCAACTTGAGCGATTTCGATCCCGCGACCGACGCCGTCGCGCCTGCCGAAATGCACGGGATCGACCGTTGGATCTTGCTGCGCGCCGAGGATCTGGTTTCGAAATGCCGCGCCTGGTATCGCGAGTTTGCGTTCAACAAGGTCTATCGCGCCGTTTACGATTTCGCCGCAACCGACCTGAGCGCCGTCTACTTCGATATCTCGAAAGACCGGCTCTACACGGCCGCCACCAAATCGCGCAGCCGCCGCAGCGCGCAAACCGCCGTGCATCGCATTACCTACGCCTTGGTTCGGTTGATCGCGCCGTTCCTCGCATTCACCACTGAAGAGGTCTGGGGTTATCTCCGCAAACCCGCCAGTGCTTCCGACAGCGTGCATCTGGCGTTGTTCCCGGAAGCCGAAGAGCTGACCGCCGGCTTCACGTCCGAGCAACGGCAGCGTCTGGCCGATTGGGACACGCTCATGTCGGTTCGAGAACAGGTAATGAAACCGCTGGAGCTGGCCCGGCAGGAGAAATTCATCGGCGCGCCTCTGGAGGCTCGTGTGCGCCTCGAAGCCGGTGACGATCTCTACCCTCTGCTCCGCCAGCATTTGGATGAACTGCCCGGCTTGTTCATCGTGTCGCAGGTGGACTTGGAGCGTGGCACAGGCCCCTTAACCGCCAGGATCGAACGCGCGGAAGGCGAGAAGTGCGAGCGCTGCTGGAAGTACACGCTAGACGTCGGCCAAGATCCCGAGTTCCCCACGCTCTGCGCCCCATGCCGGCAAGCCATTCAGGATATGCTGGGCGAGTAGATGGACAGACGTCTCGCGTCTCTGGCGGCGGCTGCGGCGGTGGTTCTTTTAGATCGCCTCACAAAGAGCCTAATCAAGACTCATTTTTCCGCCTGGGATAATTTCACGGTGATTCCAGGAATCTTTAACATCGTCCACACGGAGAATCCGGGCATCGCTTTTGGCCTTCTGGCCGACGCCTCCAATTACTGGTGGCGCGGCGTCGTTCTCATCGGATTCTCCATTTCCGTGCTGATCGCGGTGTCCGCCATGCTGTTACGTCCCGCGAGCGTTGCCGCCTTGAGCGGGCTTCTGCGGACCGGCCTTTCGCTGGTGCTGGGTGGCGCGGCGGGAAATCTCTACGATCGCATTGTTAACGGAACGGTGACGGATTTCGTCGAAGTACATGCGGGGCCTTATTATTTTCCCGCGTTCAACGTCGCGGACAGCGCGATCTTCATCGGGGCTTGCCTGCTGCTGCTCGACATGTGGCGATCGCGAGAAAGGAAAAGCGAGACCGCGGATATTTAATGTTTCCCAAGCTGATTACCATCGGCAGCAGTTTTTTCATTCCCACCTACGGCACTCTTGTAGCCATAGGCTTCTTGCTCGGGCTTTGGATCACGGTCCGCCTTGCCAAGCAAGCCAAGCTTCCCGCCGAACCGGTCACCAATCTCGCGATCTACTGCGCGCTGGCCGGGCTCGCCGGCGCGAAGCTGTTCATGATCTTGTTCGACTTTCGAGATTACTGGGACGGTTCCAAGAAGCTACTGTCGCTCGACACTCTGCAAGCCGCTGGAGTGTTCCAGGGGGGCTTTGTGCTGGCCCTAATCACGGCGATCCTTTATATTCGGCGAAACCGCTTGCCTGGCTTTCAGACCTGCGACGTCTTCACACCGGGCCTGGCGCTGGGACAAGCCATCGGACGTATCGGCTGCTTCTCGGCGGGCTGCTGCTGGGGAGTGGAATGCCATCTGCCCTGGGCCGTTACTTTCCGAAACCCGCAGGCCTGGAACCTGACCGGGGTTCCGATCGGCATTCCGCTGCATCCCACGCAATTATACGAGTCGTTCGCCGACGCCATCATCTTCGCCTTGCTGTATTACTTGATCTCGCGCCCGCACACCCCCGGAGCCATTCTGGGATGGTACCTGGCGCTATATTCGAGCGCGCGCTTCGTCATCGAATTCTTTCGCTATCATGAGCAGGGATTGCACGCCGGGCTTTCCTATACGCAGTGGATCTCGCTCGCCACGCTGGCCTGCGGCATCGTGCTTTTGCTGGCGCGCCGCCACAGCGAACCGAAGCTGGCTCTGAGCACCTGACTTCAATCTTCGATACGGATGCGCTTGAGCGCCGATGTTTCGCCGGTCACGATCCGGATCCTGCTCTTCGCTACTCCTAGCTTCTCGGCAATGTCACTCGCCGCGATCGGAAGGCGCGCAGATCCTCGCGATGGTTTCGAGCAGCTTCTTCGACGAGCACGGTTTGGTCAGGAATTCGTCCACCGGCAGCTGCCTGCCGGAGTGCGCGCCCGAAAGCACGATGATACGCGCCGACCCTTGCGCCGCCTGGATCAAACGCAAGCCATCCTCCGGCTCCGGCACGCGAAAATCCGTCAACAACAAGTCGCAACCCGGCAATTTATCGAGGGCCTCGGACGCGTTTTGCGCCGTGACCACCGCGTAGCCCGCCTGTTCCAGCATTATGCGCCGCACGTTGAGCTGATCGAGATCGTCCTCGACGACTAGGATCTTGGTCATCCGCCGAATCCGATGCGCGCGATCACCAGTTGCGGCATCTGATTGTTCCAGCTGGCCGGGAT
>JBEKHQ010000114.1:0-7146 GCA_050012195.1 Bryobacteraceae bacterium
AAGCGGGAACTACTCGTGGTCGTGGTATCCACAAATGCAAAGCGAAGGCGTAAGGGCGCACATCGCAGGACCCCTGTACGAGCTTCCTCCGGGATTGAATTTGAACGCGAACAACGGCCAGGTTACAGGTACGCCTACTCTGGCATCGAGCGGGTTTCAGGTTTACGTCCAGGTCAACGATATCGAGAATTCGGATTTGGTCGGGTACACGAACTACAGCCTCGCCATGGCGGCTTGCACGCCCGGCTTTGTGACGCCGTTGACGCTGCCGGGGGACGATGTGCAAGTCGCGTATCCTCATTTTCTGTTTCAGGCCCAGGGCTGCCAGCCTCCGTATACCTTTGTGTACAGCGGATCGCAATTCCAGATCGGCGGACCGAATGCGTTCCCGACCGGACTTTCTTTGAATTCGACGACCGGGGAGTTAAGCGGAACTCCAGGGCCGGGGACGGTCGGCAACTATAGCATTCCCATCACGGTTACGGAGTATGGGGGTGGGACGAATGAGCAAACGTTTTCATTGACCATCAACCCCCCGCCCACGCTTACAAACAGCTCGCCCCTGCCGAACGGCGTGGTCGGCGCGGTATACGGTCCGGTGACGTTGACACCAAGCGGAGGAACCCCTCCGTACTCGGGCGGCTTCACCGAGTCGGGTCTTCCGCCAGGGCTCACGTTGACCAAGTACACCGGCGTTCTGACTGGAACACCGACCAAAGCTGGGACGTATACGCCGACCATCGAAATTACCGACTCCGTGGGTGGTACGTCCAACCAGATGTTCCAAATTACGGTTACGACCGCCACCGCGCAACTCCAGGTGTCACCCGCCAGCCTGACGTTCAATGCCAACCAAAGCGGCGACATGCCGGCTTCGCAAGCTTTGTCCGTGGTTCCCGCGTCAGGCTCTCTGCCGCCCTTCAATTTCACGGTTCAGACCGATGGCGGCCAGGCGGGCACGCCCGTGCCTTTCGTGCTCACCACGCAACCGGGGACCGGCGGCGTGGCGCCGGCACAGATCGTAGTGAGCGTGAATCAGGGAAGCATGGCGGGGGGCAACTACTCCGGCCGCATTCGCGTAATCGACTCGAACGGCTTGGAAAATGACGTAACGGTAAACCTGATCGTAACCGCGACGCCCCAGCAATTGACGGTAGTGCCGAACATTTTGCATTTTGCGGCGCTCGAACAATCCCCGAGTACGCAAACGGCGACTTTGGCGGTTCGCAGCAGCGGCGGCGTCGGTCCTTTGGGGTTCAGCACCACGGTGCTGGGCGCGAGCCCCTGGATTACGGGCGTGACGCCGAGTTCGGGCCAAACAGTACCCAATTCGCCGTTGCTGATCCAAGTCTCCGTGAGCTCGAACGGGCTGCAGATCGGCAGCTATCACGATGTGATTGAAGTGTCGTCATCGGCCGGCAACATTGACGTACCCGTGGTTTTGTTCGTGGGCCAAGGCGGCGCTATTATGGCGGTAAATCTCACCGGAATCCGGCTCTACGCGCGACAAAACGGCGGGTACTCGAACGCCCTCAATGTAAATGTACTCAACATAGGCGCTCCGGACTCAACCGTGAATTGGACCGCGAGCGTGGTCAATCCGTCAAGCTGGCTAGCGCTTGGACCACCAACCAGCGGGACCGCGACGGCAAACGCGCCGGGGCCGCTAAGCATCAGCTTGACGTCCACCGCAACGCAAATGTCGCCGGGCGGCTATTACGGGCTGATCAAGATCACCGATCCGAACTCGCTCAATTCGCCGCAGTATGTGCTGGTGGTATTGGATCTGGAAAGCAGCTCTTCGGCTTCGTTGCCGGATCAAATCCCCGCCGGGGTTTTCTTCGTGGCGACGGCGGAGGGCGCACAGACCAGCCCCGTGGTGTTGGATGTGAACACCAGCAGCTCCACGCCCGTACCGTTCTATGCGGCGGCTACGACCACCGATGGCGGCAACTGGCTGATCGTAAACCCGACTTCAGGGAGTTCCACAGGGGCCAACGCCGGTACCGTGAATATATCGGTGAATCCTGCCGCGCTAACTCAGGGCGTTTATACGGGAGATGTAAACATATCGATGTCGGGCGCGTTGCGAACCACGAACGTAACCGTGGTTGTGGTGCCCGCGGGCGACTCGGCGAACGCCACTTCCCCGCGCGCCGTAAGGCCGGCGGCGGCGGGTTGCACAGCGAGCAAAGTAGTGATCACGGAAACGGGGCTGGTGAACAATTTCGCCGTACCGGCCGGGTTCCCCGCCACGCTCATCGCGCAGCTGAACGACGATTGCGGCGGCACGCTGACGGGCGGATCGGTGGTGGCGAGTTTCTCGAACGGGGACGCGCCCTTGACGCTGGTCGGCAACGGACAGGACGGCACCTACTCGGCCACCTGGCAACCGGGGACGGTGACCTCGCAAATGGTGGTGAACCTCAACGCCAGCTCCGGGGCGCTGCAACCCGCCAAGGTGCAATTGAACGGCGGGGTGGCGCAAAACCAGACCACGCCGCCGGTGCTGACGCCGAGCGGCACGCTTCACAATTTGAATCCGGTGGTGGGTGCTCCGCTCGCGCCCGGCACCATCGTGCAGGTGTTCGGCAGCGGACTGGGACCGCCCATGGGCGTATCTCCGGGCGTGATCCCTCTGGTGGATACGTTCGATAACACTTACGTGCTGATCGGGCCGTATCAAGCGCCGCTATATTTTTTGAGCAACCATCAGCTGGATGTTCAGCTGCCGGTAGAGTTGACCGCTACACAGCAATATCCGATCGTGGTGAGCGTTAACAACGCGATCACTTTGCCGGACACACTCAACGTCGTTCCGGCCACGCCCGGCGTAGCCGCGTTCGCAAGTGGAGGAATCGTCGCGCAGCACAACTCGGATTTCTCGCTGGTGACAGCCGCCAATCCGGCCAAAGCGGGCGAAGTGATCATCATGTATCTGGCGGGGCTGGGTCCGACCAATCCGCCGGTGGCGTCTGGCCAGCCCGCCCCGTCCAATCCCCCGGCCAGCGTGACGCTGCCGGTGACGGTCACCGTGGACAACCAAAACGCCAAGATCTTTTTCGCGGGCTTGACGCCGGGCGCGGCGGGGCTGTATCAAATCGATTTCGAGGTTCCGGCCAATGCATCGACGGGCAATGTGAACGTCGTCGTTATGCAGAACGGCTTGGCGGCGAATACGACCACGCTGCCGGTCTCGCAATAGGTTTTGCCAACTCAATCGACTTGGGGACATCGCGCAGCTTAGAATCCGCGATAGCGACCGCTTCTTAAGTGGCCCCCCCTTGACTTTTGTTGCATGCAGGCATTCTATTGATAGACATGTTCCGCGCAGCGTTATGTCTATGCGCGATCGCTCTGACCGCCTCGGCCCTCCAGGCGCAGAGCCCCTGCTCCACGAGCCCCAACCTCAATGTGACAGGCACGTGGTACGGCTATGCGAGCGATGGCGTGACCATAGCTACGATCGCATCGCTCTCTCAGAGCGGCTCGACATGGTCGGGGACTTACTACGATACGCCGATCACCGGCCATCCCGGTCTGACGGGGACCCTCAGCGACGGCACCATCAACGGCAACGCATTCAACGCGAACCTCACGATAACGGAGGGATCCCTGGTGGACACCGGTTCGGTGATGCTTACACTCAGCGCGGACGGGAACACTTTGAGCGGGACCTACTCGGACGTGACCAACACAACGCCGCCTGGTTCGCAGAATGGCCCGTTCGGCTTGGTTCGCGTCCCGCCGCCGGTGCTTGCCCCCAGCCTGGTGACGCTCGATGGAACGCCTGGAGGAATGGCCGTTCAGGACGCCACCTCGCTGAGCTTGTACAATTGCGGCGGCGGACCGATTGAGTGGGCAGCCTCGGCCGCTTCCACACCTTCAGGGTGGCTCGCGGTGGGCCCTCCCAACAGCGGCACCCTCCAAGGGGGGAGTTCCATCGCATTGACACTGACCGCGACCCCGGGCAATCTGACAGCGTCGGGATCTCCTTACATCGGAACCGTCACCGTCTCAGCCCAGGATTCCATCGATTTCAGTCCGACCACCGCCGCCGTTCAGTTCTCGTTGGGCACCGCGCAGCTCCAGGCCTCACCCTCGAGCTTGTCGTTCAATGCCAACCAAAACGGCGACGTGCCACCCTCGAAAACCATCTCCGTGGTCCCTACCGCAACCGCTGTGCCGCCGTACACCTTCACACTACAAACGGACGGCGGGCAGGCAGGCACGCCCGTGCCGTTCGCGCTCACCACCCGACCGGCGGCCGGCGGTGTCGCGCCTGCGCAGATCGTAGTGAGCGTTAATCAGGGAACGCAGCCGGCGGGAACATTGTCCGGGCGGATTCGCATTATCGACTCCTACAACTTGGAAAATGACGTGTCGGTGAGCCTGACGGTGAACGCAACTCCGCAGCAGTTGCAGGTAACGCCTGGCATTCTCCATTTCGCCGCGCTCGAAGATTCGCCGGCCAGCTTGACTGCAAGTTTGTTGGTCAGCAACAGTGGTGGAAATGGGCCTCTAGCATTCACCACTTCGGTGGTCGGTGGCAGCTCCTGGATTACGGGCGTGACGCCGAGTTCGGGACAAACCGCGCCCAATTCGCCGGTGTTGATCCAAGTCTCCGTGAGCTCGAGCGGGCTGCCGGTGGGCAGCTATCATGACGTGATCGCAGTGTCGTCCTCGGCGGGCGTCGTTTATGTGACGGTAACGTTATTCGTGGGCCAAGGCGGCGCCATTATGGCGGTCAATCTCACCGGCTTCCGGCTGCAGGCGGTCCAGGGCGGCGGATACTCGAACACCCAGACCATTCAAATCCTCGATATCGGGGATCCGGGCACGACCGTGGGCTGGTCCGCGGACTTGGTGACTCCCGCGAGCTGGCTAGCGCTCGGATCATCCAGCGGAACCGCGACGACAACGACACCTGGTTTGCTGACATTCACTCTGTCCTCAGCCGCAACGCAAATGCCGCAGGGCGGCTATTACGCGCTGATCCGGATTACCGATCCGAACTCGCTCAATTCGCCGCAGTTCGTGCTGGTGGTATTGGATCTTCAGAGCGCCACTTCGCCTCCCTTGCCGGATCCGAATCCGGGAGGGTTTTTCCTGGTGGCGACGGCGGGCGGATCCGCGACCAGCGCCCAGGTGTTGACCATCAACACCAGCAGCGCCATGGCGGTTCCGTTCCAGGTTTCGGCATCGACATCCGACGGCGGGACATGGCTGGTGGTGGACCCTTCATCGGGCACTTCGTCGGGCGCGACTCCCGGTACCGTGAATGTCTCTGCCAACCCGGCCGCGCAGTCTCAGGGCGTCTTCGGCGGAAGCGTGAATGTGTCGATGTCGGGCGTGCTGCGCTCCGTCAATGTAACTGAGGTGGTGCTGCCGGCGGGCGACACGGCTGGCAGCACTTCCGTTCGCAATGTCCGGCCGGCCGCGGTCACGTGTACGCCCAGCAAAGTAGTGATCACGGAAACGGGGCTGGTGAACAATTTCGCGGTTCCGGCCGGGTTCCCCGCCACGCTCATCGCGCAGCTGAACGACGATTGCGGCGACACGCTGCCGGGCGGATCGGTGACAGCGAGTTTCTCGAACGGGGACGCGCCCCTGACGCTGGTCGGCAACGGTCAGGACGGAACCTACTCGGCCACCTGGCAGCCGGGGACGGTGACCTTGCAAATGGTGGTGACCCTCAACGCCAGTTCCGGCGCGCTGCAGCCCGCCAAGGTGCAATTGAACGGTGGGGTGACGCAGAACCAGTCCACGCCGCCGGTGCTCACGCCAAGCGGCACGCTTCACAATTTGAATCCGGTGGTGGGCGCTCCGCTCGCGCCCGGCACGATTGTGCAAGTATACGGCAGCGGACTGGGACCGCCGATAGGTGTGTCTCCGGGCGTCATCCCATTGGTGAATACGTTCGATAACACCTATGTGCTGATCGGACCGTATCAAGCGCCGCTATATTTTTTGAGCAACCATCAACTGGATGTTCAGCTGCCGGTGGAGTTGACCGCCACCCAGCAATACCCGATCGTGGTGAGCGTTAACAACGCTATCACTTTGCCGGACACACTCAACATCGTTCCCGCCACGCCCGGCGTAGCCGCGGCTGCCAACGGAGGAATCGTCGCGCAGCATAACTCGGATTTCTCGCTGGTAACTGCCGCCAATCCGGCGAAACCGGGCGAAGTTATCATCATGTACCTAGCGGGGCTGGGTCCGACCAATCCGCCGGTACTGTCGGCCATGCCCGCGCCTTCCAATCCTCCGGCCAGCGTGACGCTGCCGGTGACACTAACCGTGGACAACCAAAACGCCAAGATCTATTTCGCGGGATTGACGCCGGGCTTGGTGGGACTATATCAAATCGATTTCCAGGTTCCGGCCAATGTCTCGACGGGCAATGTGAATGTCGTCGTCATGCAGAATGGCTTGACGGCGAATACGACCACGCTGCCGGTCTCGCAATAGGCGTCCGGGTTCGGCGGTCAAACTGATGTCTAGTTCAGACGCGCCTCGGCCAACAGCAAGGGAAACTCCGGATCGCCGCGCAACGGGTCGAGATACGGGTCCACCTTCATGATGATCGCGGTGCGCTGCCGGACCGCTTTGGCAAGCCATTCGAGCGCCTCGGTTTTCCGCTTCAGCGCTGTATAGATAAACGCGAGCTGATACGGATCCACGTATTGGTCCGGCGCCGGCATCAGCAGTTTGCCGAGAATTTCTTGCGCCTTCCCCTTCCGGTCCGTGAGAGCGTACAAATGCGCGAGTCGAGCAGGTCCCTCGCTGTCGCCGGTGGACGCCAGCGCGACCGCGAGAAATTCGTGCTCGGCGCCGGCCCAGTCGCGCTTGGCTTCCAGCGCCTGTCCGAGCATCAAGTGGGCTTCGCGAAATGATGGGTCCTTCTCGATCATCATTCGCGCTTTCACGATCGCTTCGTCGTAATGCCGCGAGTAATAGCTCACCATTCCGTCCGCCGCACACAAGGGCATGGAAGCAGGGTCCAGCGCGAGCGCCTTTTCTATTTCGGGCCCCGCCTCGTCGAATCGGCCCACGTACAGCAAGCTCAAGGCGCGCCACTGGTGCGCGGTCGCAAAATTGGGGTCGAGCCTCAAAGCGCCTGCCAGCTCGCTGTCGGCCTTT
>JBEKHQ010000115.1:0-7140 GCA_050012195.1 Bryobacteraceae bacterium
ATGCGCGACGTGGTGACCGAAAGGTACGCAGGGTGGCGAAATTCAAGGTGCATGCCCCGACCTATATACGACTGCTTGAGCATCGAGCCGCCCCAAGTGGATCCATGAATCTGCACCATCACCGGGTCCGGGCAGAACCTGGGGTGACCCGATATCAGCGCCTTGCCGAGGCCCTGATGGATGATCGTGTACAGGTGATTCATGGTTTGCACTTCGAGCACGGTGTCGGGCGGCACATTTCTCAAGTGGACGCCGCCTTCGATTTCCGATTGCGCCAGATTGCGGTTAACTTCGTCGCCGAAGTTGGGGTGCGGAGCGAACAGAGCATCCAGCTCCGTCTCGACTGTGACATTCGATGAGATGCGCCCGTGCGGCAAAGGTCGATGCACCACCTTTGAGTGAATGATACCAGAGCTAGGGCGGTTGGATCGGCTCGCCGGTTAGAATCGAGGGATGCTCACCTCGGGTGTACTGGCTGGAATCCGCGTGATTGACTTCGGGCGATTCATCGCGGGTCCCTACTGCGCCATGCTGCTGGCCGACATGGGGGCGGACGTGATCCGCGTGGACCGGCGGCAGGGCAGCGAGGACCGCTTCACTTGCCCGGTGACCGCGGACGGCACGGGCGGAGGTTTTCTCTCGCTGAATCGCAACAAGCGCAGCCTAACCCTCGACCTCGCCGCGCCGGCGTCGCGCGAAGTGGTCCGGCGGCTGGTAGAGGGCGCCGATGTCGTGATCGCCAACCTGCCCATCGCGGTGCTGAAGAAAGCCGGCCTGGATTACGACGCGTTGCAGGCCATCAAATCCAATATCATTTTGGGCCGCGTCTCCACCTTCGGCCCCGACGGGCCATACGCGAATAGGCTAGGGTTCGACAGCGTGTCGCAGGCGATGTCGGGGGCTATGAGTCTGACTGGTTTCCCCGGCGCGCCCATTCGCTCCCAGGTTTCGTTCGAAGATTACGGGACTGCGCTGCACACGGCGTTCGGGATCATGGTTGCGCTCTATCATCGCGCGCAAACGGGGCAAGGGCAGGTGGTGGATGGCTCGCTGCTGGCCACCGGCGTCACGTTCATGCAGGCGTTGTTGGCGGAACGGAACATGCTGGGAGTCGAGCGGACGCAGAGAGGCAATGCCGGATTTCACTCGGCGCCCGCGGATGCCTATCGCACCCTGGACGGCTGGATCATGATCCAAGTGATCGGCGCGGACATGTTCGGCCGATGGGCCCGCCTGGTGGGACGCGGAGATTTGATTGACGATCCCCGGTTCGCCGACGATCTCTCGCGCGCGGACCATTGCCACCTCATCACCGAGGCCATGAACGCCTGGCTGGCGACGCGAACCAACGCCCAGGCCATCGCGGAACTGGAAGCGGCGCGCGTACCTTGCGGTCCCGTTCTCGATCTCGCCGAGGTGTTGAACGACCCTCAGGTCCAGGCGCGCGAGTTGCTGAAATACGTGGAGTATCCAACCGCCCCTAAACCCGTGCCGCTGGCCAACACAGCGGTGCGGTTGTCGGCGACTCCGGGCGGCATCCGGCGGCGCGCCCCGCTGGTGGGCGAGCAAACCGACGAAGTCCTGCGCGAACTGGCGTACTCCGACGCCGAGATCGCCGAACTCAGAGCGGCAGGCGTGGTTTGAGATTACTTGAGGGGTGAATAATCGGTCGGCTCCGCGAACACGGAATCGACCTTGGTCACCAGTTTCCCATTGGCTTCCGACTCTTTGGAGACGCGCTGCCACTCGGGATCTTTGCGGAAGTCGTCCCAGGAATTCTTGGCGGCTTCGCGGCTGGGGAATGCCAGGACGTAGATCAGCGTGTTCTTAGCAAGCGGATCGTCCGTCGGAGCGAAATAACCGATGCTGGTCATGCCGTGCTTCTGGAAGATTCCGAGCGTGTGATCGCGAAAACGGGCGTGCAGCGCTTCGAGCTTGCCCGGCTCCGCGGTGTAGGTGCGGATCTCGAAGACGCGGCCGTTGGCTCCGGCCGCCTTAGCGGTAGTGTTTTGCCCTAGACGGTAGCCGACAATAGCGGCCGCCAGAATTGCGACAAGAACTACGAGATTCTTCTTGAGCATGTTGTTCCTCTCTCTGGGGATGGTCGTGTATTTGTTATACCCCATGGTAAACTTCGCCATGCGCTTCCGCGGTTTGTTCTTATTCTTCGCGTCATTCGCTTTCGCTCAGAGCCAGGCTCCCTCGACCCAGCTTGTCTTCCTGCATGTGACCGTGATCAATCCCGCCTCCGCGTCGGTTCAGACGGATCGGGCGGTGGTTGTCAGTGGTAGCCGCATCGACACGGTGACAAGCGCGAAAGGATTTCAGGTTCCGAGCGAAGCGCGCGTAGTCGACGGTACCGGGCAATTTCTGATTCCGGGATTGTGGGACATGCACGTCCACTCCGTTTTCGGGGATTGGTTCCCGCGCGGCCGCGATGTCATTTTGCCGCTGTTTATCGCCAATGGCGTCACGGGAGTGCGCGACATGGGTGGAGAGCTTGGGACGCTGCTCGAATGGCGTGAGCAAATTTCGGCCGGGAAACTCGTCGGTCCGCGGATGGTGGTCTCCGGTCCCATGCTCGACGGCTACAAACCGGATGGAAAGAGCACGAATTTCCCGAGCACCGTCGTGGTGATGACGCCGGCGGAGGCGGTGGCGGCGGTGGACTCGCTGAAATCGCGGCATGTGGACTTCATCAAGGTGCAATCGCTGATTCCTCACGATGCCTATCTCGCCGCTGCCGCCGAAGCGCACAAGCAAGGGCTTCCCTTCGTGGGGCATGTGCCGGACAAGGTCAAGCTGGTGGAAGCGGTCAACGCCGGCCAGAAAAGCGTCGAGCATTTGATGGGGATCTTCGAGGGCTGTTCGACAGAAGAAGACCGTTTCATCGCGGGAAAAGGCAACAACAAGCTGCTGCTGGACACGCAGGACCCGCAACGGTGCGAACAGCTCATCCAACTGCTTGCCCAGCATCGCATTTGGCAGGCGCCCACTTTCGCATGGACACGCCAGGGCGCCTTCCTCGATACGTTCGATTGGCAGCATCAGCCGCTCGACAAGTATGTCCCGGTTTATTGGCGTGATGTAACCTGGCGGCGCTTCAACGACGAGATGATGCCGGGAGTGATAGCGGACCCAGTCGCGCTGCGACAGCGGAACCTGGCGGCTTCGCTCAAAATGATGGGCGCGATGCATCGGGCGGGCGTCCCGTTTCTCGCCGGGACCGATACCGCGCCCGGCATCTATGTAATGCCCGGATTCAGCCTGCACGACGAGCTGGCCAATTTCGTCGAGGCGGGGTTCACGGCGATGGACGCGCTACAGACCGCGACCAGCAATCCGGCTACCTTCCTCGGCGCGAAGGATGCCGGTACGGTAGCCGCGGGCAGCGTGGCGGATTTGGTCCTGCTCACGGCGAACCCGCTCGATGACATTCGCAACACGCGGAAGATCGGCGCTGTGGTCGCGAATGGAAGATTCTTCGATCGCGCTGCGCTGGATCAGATGCTGGCGCAAGTAGAAGCCGCCGCGAAGAAAAAAGACTAGAGAACGGCGGTCTCTTCGATCAGGCGGCCTTTGGCGAAACGGTCAAACCCTAGCGACGGCGCGTCGATCAGGTCGGTGGCGCCTTTGAGGATCAGGTCCGCCAGGATTCGTCCCGTAGCGGGCGAATGCATCACACCGTGACCGCTGAATCCATTGGCGAGAAAGAAGCCCGGCAGATCAGGCACCGGGCCGAGCACCGAATGATGGTCCGGCGTCATGGCGTACAATCCCGCCCAGGCGCGGCGGGGGTTGACCTCGGCCTCTTCGAGCACCGGCAATCGTTGCACTCCGCGCGACAGAATCTTTTCGATGAAGGCCGGATCGAAATTTGTCTTGAACCCCGGGGTTTCGCTGGGATCGTTCCACGCCATCAGCAATCCGAGGCCTTCGGGCCGGTAATGGAACCCGGTGGACATGTCCACCACCATCGGCGACTTTTGCGAAACCTTATCGAAGGGCTCGGTGGGAACCAGCATGCGGCGTAGCGGCTCAATAGGCAGATCCACTCCCGCTCGCTTAGCGAGTAATCCGGCCCAGGGTCCGGCGGCGTTCACAATCACGCGGCTGCCGATGAATCCTCGGTTCGTTTCGACGCCGCTCACGCCCTGGGCGTCAGCTCGAATGCCGGTGACCTCGGTCTCGCGCAGCAACTCCACGCCGCGCTCCGCGGCTTTCGACATGAATCCGGTCATTACGCTGTGCGGGTCGACAAAGCCGTCGGTCGCGCAGAAGCTTCCGCCGATGACGTCATCGTTTCGAATCTCCGGCGCGATGCGGGCGACTTCGTCGGGCGGCAACAAGCTCACCGATTTCAGGCCCAGTCCAACCTGCCGATGATAGTTGTCGCGAAGATAATCCATGTGGCGTTCTTCGGTTGCGACAAACAAATACCCTTGCGGCTGGTAGCCTGACGGGTGGCCGATGACATCCTCGAATCGGCTGAAGAATGGGATGGAGTAGAGCGACATCAGAATGTTCACCGACGTCGTGAACTGCGCGCGCACGCCGCCCATGCTCTTTCCCGTGGAACCTTTGCCCTGGTGCGCTTCCCGTTCGATCACCAGCACATTGCGGCAGCCAGCCTCGGTCAGGTGATAGGCGATGCTCGATCCGACGATTCCGCCGCCGACGATGATTACATCCGCCGATTTCATGACAGATTTTCAGTGTCCCACAGCATGGGGGCGATACAATGAGAGACTGCGAAGTGGAAAAGCTGCACTCCAGTCCTGCCTGGGATGAAATTCAACGAACGTTTTTCGCCACCGGCGATGCGCGGCCGGTCCTATCGGACTTGTCCGCTATCATCGAAGAAATCGCGGCGCGGGCTTACGGAAGTTCTCTCGCGCCGGCGAAACAGGTGGATCTTGCGTTGCTCGCGGTGGGCGGGTTCGGAAGACGCGAGCTGTTTCCGTACTCCGACGTCGACATCCTGATCCTGGTGGAGCGCGAAACCGACGTTGCCCCCATCAAAGAACCGCTGGCCGAGTTTGTGCGGCTGCTGTGGGATGCGGGTCTGCGGCTTAGTCACACGGTCCGGACTGTCGCGGAATGCGCCGAAATTCACGAGGGAAACATCGAATTGAGCATCAGCTTGCTGGATCGCCGCTTGATCGGCGGATCGCCGGATGTGGCGGCGAAGCTCGAGGGTAAGCTGCCTAGGTTCCTACAGCGGCAGTCGCGGGCGTTGAGCCGCCGCCTCTGCCAACTTACGCGCGCGCGCCACGCGAAGTATCAAGGCACGTTCTATCATTTGGAACCGGACGTGAAGGAAACGCCCGGGGGCCTCAGAGACGTTCACCTGATCGGTTGGCTGGCGAAATTGCGAGCCTCGAACACGACGCCGGACGAAGCGCTGGACGGGCCGGCGCGCTTTCTCGAATCGCTGCGCTGCTTCCTGCACTACCAAGCCCATCGCGATCAGAATCTATTGAGCTTCGAAGCGCAAGAGGCCATTGCCCAGGAAACTTTTCAGCCCGCTCGAGAGACGGCGGCGTTCATGCGGGAGTATTTTCGGAATGCGCGCGTCGTGTATAACGAAGCCAGGCGGGCGATGGATCTTGTCGAAAGAAGCGAAAGTTCGCTGTTGGGACAGTTTCGCGACTGGCGCTCCCGATTATCCAACACCGACTTCACGGTATCGAACGAGCGCGTCTTTCTGCGGACGCCCGCGCAACTGGAAAGCGACCCGGCGCTCTTTTTCCGTCTCTTCGAATTCGTGGCGCGTCACCGAATTCCCTTAGCCGCGGAAACGGAGCGCCGCCTGAACGCGCATCGCGAGGCGTTCACCCAGTATTGCTCGCGGCGGCCGCTGTGGCCGGAGTTGCGCGCGATCCTGGCCTTGCCGGGAGCGGCAATCGCGCTCCGCGCCATGCACGATACCGGTTTCATCCAAGCGCTGTTTCCGGAGTGGAACAATATTGTGTGCCTGGTGGTGCCGGACTACTATCACCGCTACACGGTGGACGAGCATACCATGGTGACCATCGAGTCGCTGGGCGAGCTGGCCGCGGCTCAGGAACCTGGCAAGCGGCGCTTTGCGGAAATTCTGTCGGAGATTCAGGATGTGGCGCTGCTGCGATTCGCTCTGCTGTTCCATGACTCCGGTAAAGGATGGAACAGCGGGAACCATTCGCTCCGGTCGGCGGAACTGGCGCGCCAGGCCATGCAACGCATTCAAGTGCCCGCCGACGAACAGAGCGCGGTGCTGTTTCTGATCGAGCATCATTTGGATTTGTCCGCGGTGATGAGCGCCCGGGATCTGGACGATCCCGCGACCGCGCGCATGCTGGCGGAGCGCATCGGAACCATCGAGCGGCTGAAGCTGCTGGCAGTGATGTCGTACGTCGACATTTCCGCCGTGAATCCCGGCGCCATGACGCCGTGGCGGATGGAGCAACTCTGGCAGGCTTATCGCGTGACGCATCAGGAGTTGGTGCGGGAGCTCGAAACGGATCGAATCCAGGATGTTCCAGAACATTTGTCTCATCCCGCGACTTTTATCAAGGGTTTTCCGGTGCGGTACCTGCGCACGCACTCGCCCGCTGAAATCGAGGCGCACATCGCGCTGTGGGAGTTAAGCCGGCCAACCGGGGCGGCGGCGCGGATAGATCGATGGGCGGGTGTGAATCGGGCCACCATCGTCGCTCGGGACATGCCGGCTCTGTTCGCGGCGCTGGCGGGCGCGATCTCGAGCTTCGGCATGGATATTCTCAAGGCCGAGGCGTTCTCGAACGACCAAGGCCAAATTCTGGACACCTTCGTTTTCGCCGATCCCAAGCGAACGCTGGACCTCAATGCCGAGGAACGCGAGCGCTTCGAGGAGACGCTCGAGCAAGTGGCGCTCGGTATGCTGGACGTCGAGAAGTTACTGCAGGGGCGTCCGATGCCCGCTCAACAAAAGTCGCGGACCATCCGCCCGAGCGTGCATTTCGATTCGGACGCCTGCGAAACCGCGACGCTGGTGGAGATTGTGGCGGAGGACCGTCCAAGATTACTGTACGACCTGGCTGCTACTTTTTCCGCCGCGGGCTGCAATATCGACGTGGTGTTGATCGACACGGAAGGCAGGCGGGCCATCGACGTTTTCTA
>JBEKHQ010000116.1:0-7134 GCA_050012195.1 Bryobacteraceae bacterium
AACAGCCCCTTCATCGCTTCGCCCATCCCCCCATGTACGAATACCACCGCCGACCAGGACGGGCGCGTCCCCACCCGATCCAGCAACGCCAGCAATCCCCGCGCGCCGTCGAACACCGCCAGCTTCATCGGAAGCGAATCGGTCTGGCTCACTTCAACGCCGCTCACCGAGTACTCCACCAATCGCTGCCGATGCCCATCGTCGAGCGTGCCCGATTCGATCAGCAGCCTGCACGTAACGCCGCGCCCTCGCGCCTTCTTCACCAGTTGTTCATCGAGGGGATCGACGGCGTAGGGCGGCCGGGAAAATTCCAAGTATTCTGACTGCACGTCCGACAGCATTCGCCGATATTGAACCGCGATTTGCGCCGGGTCGTTCACGATGCGCAGGTAATCCAGTGTGCCGCGCTCGCCCTGGCCTTCCGAATACGCCTCCGCCAGATCGCTCACCAACGTATCCGCCATCCGGTTCTGCTCGCCCAACTCTCGCTGCAGTATTTGCGAGCGCCGCACCAGGTAGCTCGGCACGGCCAGGCTCGGTTCGACGGCCGAAAAAAGCTTGGTCTTCTCCTGCACCACCTGCGCGAAGCCTTTTTCCACCAGGCTGTCGAGCACCTCGTAGATTTTCTGTCGCGGAACATGCGCGCGCGCCGCCAGCTCCAGCGCCTTGAAGCGCGGGTGACCGATCAGGACCAAGTACGAGCGCGCTTCATATGCGTTCAGGCCGAGTTGTTGCAATCTGCGCCAAAACCGCTGAAAATCCATTTCGGGCAGTTCGGTGGTCATCTCGTTTTCTCTGTTCAGCCCAGCGCGAACTTGGGGCCGAGACGTGAGGATTTGAGCATATCAGATGCCCCGAAGCGTTTGCTGTTAGAATCGCGGTATACCGAGTCTTCTTATGCCGGAATCATCTGTTACTCTGGGCGCTCTGAAATCCACTCCGTTTTCCGAACAGCGAATGGCCGAACGCAGCGTGAAGGAAGAGCTGCGCCAGAATCTCATCTGCAAGCTCCAACGCGGCGAGGATCTGTTTCCCGGCGTGGTGGGATACGAAGACACCGTGATCCCGCAGATCGTCAACGCGGTTCTTTCGCGCCACAACTTCATCCTGCTGGGCCTGCGCGGGCAAGCCAAGACGCGCATCATACGAATGCTCACCTCGTTGCTGGACGAGCGTCTCCCGTACGTGGCCGGCTGCGAAATCCGCGACAACCCATACCGGCCCATTTGCAAGCGCTGCCGCGATCTGATCCAGGCCAAGGGAGACGAAACGCCCATCGCGTGGCTCAACCGCGAAGCGCGCTATGTGGAAAAGCTCGCGACGCCCGACGTCACCATTGCCGACATGATCGGCGACATCGATCCCATCAAGGCTGCCCGCAGCGGTCAGGATCTTTCGAACGAGCACACTGTGCACTACGGCTTGCTGCCGCGCGCCAATCGCGGGATCTTCGCCATTAACGAACTGCCCGACCTGGCCGGCAAGATTCAAGTCGGATTGTTCAACATCATGCAGGAAGGCGACGTCCAGATCAAGGGCTATCCGGTGCGCCTGCCGCTCGACATACTGCTGGTGTTCACCGCCAATCCCGAGGATTACACCGCGCGCGGCAAGATCATCACGCCTTTGAAGGATCGCATCGGCAGCGAGATTCGCACGCATTACCCGATGACCATCGAACAAGGCCTGGCGATAACGAAACAGGAATCCTGGACCGAGCGCGAATCGCCTCTGCGCCTGGAGTCGCTGAACTACATTCGCGAGGTAGTGGAGCAGTTGGCGTTCCTGGCGCGCGAAGACAAAAAGGTGGACAAACGTTCCGGCGTCTCGCAGCGGCTCCCGATTTCGGTGCTCGAGAACGTGATCTCGAACGCCGAGCGGCGCGCGCTCAAGGCCGGCGAAAACGTCGCCGCGCCTCGCATCCTGGACATTTACGCCGCGCTGCCCTCTATCACCGGCAAGCTGGAACTGGAATATGAGGGCGAGTTGAAAGGCGGCGACAACGTCGCGCGCGAGCTGATCCGCGCGGCGGTGGGCAAGGTTTACAGCAATTATTTCGACGGCGTCAACGTCTCTCAGATCGTGCAATGGTTCGAGCTCGGCGGCTCGCTCAAATTAGATGAGACGGTGGATTCGGCGGCCTTGGTGGCGCAGCTCGCCAAGATTCAGGGTCTGATGGATAAGACCGCCGCGCTGGGCCTGAAGGCCGGCGATCCGGACGCAGTGCGGGCTTCTGCGGCAGAGTTTATCCTGGAAGGCCTGTACGCTCACCGCCGGATCAGTCGCAACGAAGAGGTGGGATTCACGGCCGGGGAACGCAAGCGCGAACCGCCGCCTGAGGGCGGGGAAGGCCGCAGACCGCCCAAGCGCCAGTTTAATTGAGGATTTTGAATAAGGAGAGTTGCCAGTGAAATGGATAAGCTACTCGCGCTACACCGGTGACGACTTCGGTCTCAGCGCCGAGGACCTCCTCAAGGCCTTGTCCGATTTCTTCCTCCAGAGCGGCTTCCAGAATCAGTACATGGGCTTCAGCGAGTGGAATCAGCACTCGCTCGAAGACCTGAAAAATGCCATCCAGCGCGCCCTCGAACAGGGCGAGATCTTTGACGCTGATCAAGCTCAGCGGATCCAACAGGCGCTCGAAAACATGTCGCCCGAGCAGATGGACGAGATGATGAACCGGCTGGTTCAGAAGCTGGTGGACGAAGGCTATATCAATGTCGATCAGCAATCCGCCGATCAGACGGGACCAGGCTCCGGCGACGCCGACCGGAAGATCAACGTCGAGATCACGGACAAATCCATCGACTTTCTTGGATTCAAAACGCTCAAGGACCTGCTCGGCTCGCTCGGCAAGTCCAGCTTCGGCGCGCACGACACTCGCGATCTTGCCACCGGCGTCGAGACCAGTGGCGCCGCGAAACCCTACGAATTCGGCGATACGCTGAATCTTGATATCAGCCAAACGCTGTTTTCGGCCATCCAGCGCGAGGGACTCAGCGTGCCCATCCAGCTCGAATACAGCGATCTCCACGTTCATCAGTCGGAATATCAAAGCTCCTGCGCAACCGTGCTGATGCTCGATTGCAGCCATAGCATGATCCTTTACGGCGAAGATCGCTTTACGCCCGCGAAGAAAGTGGCGCTGGCGTTGGCGCACCTGATCCGCACGCAATATCCCGGCGACAGTCTGCGCTGCGTGCTGT
The DNA here is from genome assembly GCA_050012195.1 of Bryobacteraceae bacterium. Classification (GTDB taxonomy): domain Bacteria; phylum Acidobacteriota; class Terriglobia; order Bryobacterales; family Bryobacteraceae; genus Palsa-89. The sequence continues at coordinate 3,207 of JBEKHQ010000116.1, forward strand.
TCCACGACTCGGCCGAGGAACTCCGGCTGAGCGACCTGGCGCGCGTCCAGGTGGGTCCGTATTACACCAATACGCGCGACGGTCTGATCCTGGCGCAGCGTCTGCTGAACCAGGAAAAGAAGGACATGAAGCAGATCATCATGATTACCGACGGAAAGCCTTCAGCCTTAACGCTTGAAGACGGCCGCATGTACCGCAATGCGTTTGGTCTGGATCCGCTGGTGATCAGCCGCACGCTCGAGGAGGTGAGCCGCTGCAAGAAGCAAGGCATCCTGATCAACACGTTTATGCTCGCCAGCGATTTCGGGCTGGTGAACTTCGTGCAAAAAGTGACTGAGCTTTGCCGCGGCAAGGCATATTTCACGACGCCATATAATCTTGGGCAGTATTTGCTCATGGATTACATGAACCGCAAAACGCGGACCATCCACTAGCGCGCGCTAACCGATTACCCGCACGCTCGCGGGGTCGCTGACCACCGTCCCCAAGCTCACCGTCACTTCCCGCATGCCTGGAGGAACGCCGGACGGAAGAGCCGCGTTCACCTGTCGCGCATCCTTCGCTTTGGGTGGTTCCACGTAGAGGACCGCGATGCGTTTCCCGTCCAGAAACGCGCGCACGTTGTTCTTGTCGGCGTTTTCGGGAAGGCCCGCGATCCAGATCGCGATCGAGTCGCCCTGGTTAAGGTCGATTTCGTTCGGCTTCCAGGTCTTGCCGTCGCAAACGGAACCGATGACTAGCGTGTCAACCGGCGCCGGCATGTCCGCCGCTATTCGCAGAGCTCCGCTTCGCCCGCTCGATCCGGTTCGAACCGTCACGTCCTGCCAGCCCGATTTGAGACCGGGCGGGAGCTTAAATTTCGCCTGCCACTGTTCATCGCGCCGCGCCACCTCGATCGGGCGCACGCCAAAGCCGCCGGCCTCCGGTTTAACGTCCCCGATGCCCAGGCGCTTGGCTTGCGATTCGAACGATACCACCAAATAATCGTCGGCGTCGGACCGAAAATTGATTCCGAAATTCGTGTGGTGGAAAACGTCCCTCAGAACCGGCGATTCCCCGGCAGTCTCCGGTTCCTCCCAGCGCCGGTGGCAGGCGATGCACGCGCTGTGCTCGAGCGTGCTGCGCCATTCCACTCGCGCGAATCCCGCGGTCCGGCAAAACGCGAGCAGGCAGGGCAGGCTCGGCCCAACCCAGTTGTCGGTCTGGCCGCCAAACTCGTCGGTCTCGTAGAATTCCATGACAGGCCGCTGGTCCACCGCCGTGCCTGGCCGGTGTTCCTCCCGCAGGATGAACGAATCCACCGCGGCCAAGTCCGTGGTCAGCGCGCACACGCGCTCCAGCGCCAGCAGCGGATGCTTCAGGTGATAGAGGACGCCGAGAAACAGTACGATGTCGAATCGGCCGATCCGCTCCGGCGTCAGTTCGTAGACGTCGAGTTGGCGGTAATCCACTCGCGATCGAAGAATCTCGTGGATCTCATGGAAGCGTGGATTGTCCCAACAATCGATCGCCATCACGTCCGCGCCCCGACGTTCCATTTCGAAGCTGAACCAGCCGTCCCATGCGCCGATGTCCAGCACGCGCTTTCCGTCCAGACGGTCGGGAATCGGGAATTGGGCCAGTCGCCGTTTCTGCCCCTCCAACGGATTGGCGCCGCGGATCAGTTTGCCGTCCGGCAGCTCGAAGCTATGCCAAAAGCCTCGTTCGGACCGCCACTCGTCCCAGCGGCGCACGTAGTTGAAGGGTCCGAAATCGGTCTTGGATGGGGATGACATGGACGTCTTGAGTTCATTATGCCTTGCGGCGGACCCACGACACACCCGCTCCGGCCAGCACCCCCAGCAGGGTCAGCAGGCTCACCAGGCGGCAGATCTTGCGCTCACGGCCGCCGTCGAAAACCAGATCGATGTCGCATGGTCCGTCGCATTCCGGTTCCAGCGCCATCAGCCCGATGCCATCGCGAGCGATCGGCGTAGGGCGTCCGTTCGCCATCGCAACCCAACCCGGATCGTAGGTCACTTGCACCGCGACGGCTTGTCCAGGATGCACCGACGTCGCGATGTGCGCGCGTGACGGGTCCGTCCAGTTGAGCGGAGCTTCCGGGAGCGCGGGATCGTCCAACGCGGCCACAAAGCGAGTGACATCGTCGATGTCCAGCCCGTGAATTGGCGGACGCCGGACTACCGCGCCGGCTGGGACCACATGAGCCAGCGACGAGGAACGCTGGGGCACGCTATAAATCGTGTCGTCTTCCTCGCGCCAGAGCACGGGAAGCACGCCGTCGAACTTGAGCGGATTTCGGAAGGGCTTGTAATACTCGCGGCTATGGGGCCCCGGAACGGTGATGGCGTGGCAGCCGAACGCCTTTAGCCAGGTGATGGAGACCTGCGCATCTCGGGCACCCGCATTCTGGCCCGAATAGATCGCATACACGGCGATCTCGATCATCCAGTTCGGCGAAAACGGATCGTGCCCGGAACTGAGCTGGGGATTGTCCGTGAAAACGTTGAACCACAATCCAACATCGCCCGAGACCATAGTGCGAAGGCCCGCCAGATGCCCGCCGATCCAGCGAGCGGTTTTGTATTCGATGGTGCTGGTGATTTCGAATGGCTGTACGAGCGTTTGCGCAAAGCGTAAATAAACCGCTGCCTGTCGAATCAGGAACACCGCCAGCAGCAGCGCGGCCGCTTGCGCCCATCGATTCGAGCGGAGCCGAATGTGGCGAAAGCCGAACATGGCCGCCATCGCAACTCCCATCTCCATTTCCGCGTGGTATCGCTCCGGCTGCGGCAAGAGAGCGATGTGCCAGAAAAAGGCCAGCGCCGGGATCATAAAAAAGATGTAGGCGAAGATCGGCGCGAAACGGTCGAATACATTCGAGAACCGCCGCGCCCAAATCCACACCAGCACGGCGCCCGCCAGAACCGCCATCGCCGTCCCGATTACGCGCGGCGTGTAGTGGTAATCGCCGCCCATGAGCGAATCGGCGCGGATGGTCTGAATCAGGGTAGGCGTGAGCAGCGGCGAGATCCAGGCATACGCCACGACGCCGATCAGCGCGAGTAACCCCAGGCTTCGAAGACGTTCGCCCTGCGGCTGCGCTGCCGCCAGGATCACCAGCGCGATGGCAAGGTCCGAGGCTGCGAACGCATTGATCAATACCATCGAGCCCAGCACGGCTCCCGTGGCGACGCACCACCCGTAGCGCCGCCGCGTAATGGCTAAATACGCGGCCAGCATCGCCAGCGGCAACAGGCTCAAAACGATGTTGTGCGCGCCTTCACCATAAAAGATCAGGATGTGCAGACGCCGCGCGAGCGTCCATCCGCCGAGATCCCAGCGGACCGCCGGAAAAATGACGGAGGGAGAAAACAGCGAGTACAACAACCCGCAAAGAAAGCTGGCGTGCACGCGTCGCGACACTTGCCACGCGAAAAGAAACAACAGGGCCGGGCCGAGGCAATAGAAGAACGCGAGCACGGCGTGGAAGGCTAGGGCCGTCGACGTGTGCGCCACTCTTGCAAATACCGCATCTATAACCTGAAGCCCGGGCGAATACGTGTGGTCGAAGGGCAGCCCGTTGAACCAGTATGGGAACCACCCTGCGCGAGGCCAGTTCTCCGCCAGGAAACGGCTGATCGCGATGAACGTCCCTTCGTTCGAATTCATGTGCCCAGTGAATTCGGCGACGAACAGCCGCCGCGCGATGACGGCGTTAAGAACGAATAGGGCCACTGCGTACAGCGCCGCGAGGCGTCGCGCGTTCCGCGCCCCGGGTTCGGAGTTCACAGTGGCCGTACCAACGCGTTCACCAGCCAGTACACCACCGGGAGCGCGAATAGGCTGCTGTCCAATCGATCCAACCAGCCGCCGTGACCAGGCAGCAAGTTGCCGCTGTCCTTCACTCCGGCGCCGCGTTTGAAGG
>JBEKHQ010000117.1:0-7130 GCA_050012195.1 Bryobacteraceae bacterium
CGGAATGGGCCGTCTGGGCACGCGCGCCCCAGCGTCCGAAATTGTCGAAACTGTCGGCGCCGCCAAACACGCGCGTCTCGAAGGCTTGATGACGCACCTGGCCTCGTCGGCGAACTATGCCAGCTCGCAAACCGAGGAGCAACTCCAAACGTTCGATTCGATCAGCGCGGACCTGGCGAAGGCGGGCGTCCATCCTCCGTACCGGCATTTATCCAGCACCACGCCCGTCGCCTACGGCCGCCGCAACGCCTGGCAACGCATCGTTAGGCCCGGACACGCCATCTACGGCTACGTGTCCCCGGTGGCCAAGGGAACGCCGCCGCCGCGATTGCTGAATGTGCACCCGGCGCTCACGTGGAAAGCGGCGATACTGGCCGTGAAAGACTTGCCGGAGGGCGCGCTGGTGGGCTACGGCGGCATGTTTAGAGCTCCGCAACCGATGCGCATCGCGGTGCTGGCCGCGGGCTACGCGGACGGTATCCCGCACCGTCTCTCGAACAAGGGGCGAGTGATCGTCAAGGGCCATTGGGCGCCCATCGTGGGCGCGGTTTCCATGGACCTGACGACGATCGACATCACGCACTGCCCACCGGGCGTGCAGGTTGGCGACGCGGTGACGCTGCTCGGCACGGAAGGCGGCGCTTCGATCGACGCGCAGCAGATGGCCAGGCTGGCCGGCACGATCTCCTACAGCGTGCTGTGCGGCATTCACGCGCGCGTCAAACGAATCTACGTCGAGCGAGAATAACCCATGTCAACCTTGCTACAAGACATTCGCTACGCCTTGCGCGTGCTGGCCAAGAGTCCCGGGTTCAGCGCGGTCGCCGTCCTGATTCTGGCTGTGGGAATCGGCGCCAACACGGCGATTTTCAGTGTCGCCAGTAGCATGCTGCTGAGGCCGCTTCCTTACTCGCAACCGGGCCGGCTGGTCCTGGTGACCATCGCGTCGGCGAGCGAGCATACCCGCCAGATCCCCATGTCCTGGCTTCGTTTTACGACCTTGCGCGATCAGAATCGCTCCTTTTCAGAATTAGCAGCGTGCACGGACGAGACGTTCAACTTGAGCGGGCTGGGCGAAGCCGAGCAGCTGGCTTCCGCGCGCGTGACCGCGAACTTCTTCGATGTCCTGGGGGTTCGTCCGGCCATTGGACGGACATTGTCGGCGGAGGAAGACCAGCCTGGCGGACGGAATGTCGTGTTGATCAGCCATTCACTTTGGATGCGGAAGTTCCGGGGCGCGGCCGATGTCGCCGGACGCCACATCACGCTCGATTCCCAAGACTACACGGTGATCGGCGTGCTGCCGCCAAACTTCGGCTTCGCGCTGTTGGGTACGAACATTGAGCTTTGGGCGCCGCGCGTCTTCGACCTGAATCTCGTGACGCCGCAGCAGATCCAGGGTGGAACTGGTTTTCTCACTGCGGTGGCTCGCTTGCGGCCCTTCGTCACGCGCGAGCAAGCGCAAGCGGAAATCAAGGCGCTCGATCGGCGCTACCAGTCGGCGTATCCAGGCCGTCCGGATGTTGTCCCGACGCGGGTCCTGGAGGTTGGAAACCTGCAAGACGAGTTCGTCGGCAAAGTCCGGCCGGCCGTCCTGATTCTCGCGGCCGCCGTGGGCCTGTTGTTGTTAATTGCTTGCGCCAACCTGGCCAGCCTGCTGCTGTCGCGCGCGCTCGGCCGCGGCAAGGAGATGGCCGTGCGCACAGCGCTCGGAGCCAAGCGAGGCGCGATCATCCGTCAGTTGCTGGTAGAAAGCATCCTCCTGGCTCTGGCAGGCGGCGCGCTTGGAATCCTGCTGGGCCGATGGGGCACGGCGCTGCTTCTGCGCCTGGCTCAAAACGATCTGGTAGCCGGCTCGGAAGCCGCGATGGATTTTCGAGTGCTTGCTTTCACGGCAGCTATTTCGCTGGCTAGCGGCGTTCTCTTTGGGTTGATGCCCGCCTTACAAGTCTCCCGGCCGGACCTGAATGCGCTACTGCGCGAAGAGGGCCGCGGCACGGCAGGCGGCGGGAGACATCGGGCGCGCAGTCTGCTCGTGCTGGGCCAAGTGGCCCTCTCGATGATTCTCTTAATCGGCGCCGGCCTGCTCATCCGAAGCTTCATTCGCCTTGAGACCGCGCCGCTCGGTTTCAATCCGAAGAATGCCTTGACCGTGGAAATCGGTCTGGCGCCCGCCAAGTATGGAACGCCGGAGCGGATGATCGCGTTCTACCGGGAAGCGCTTCGCCAAACCAGCGGGCTGCCCGGTGTGCAGGCGGCCGCGATCTCTTCGGCGCTGCCTCTGAATCCGATTCGCTTTTCCATGGTGCTATTCGAAGGGCAGCCGGTGGCGCCGCTTGGACAGCGCCCAGTAGTGGTTATCCAAACCATCAGTCCGGATTATCCGCGAGTGATGCAGGTCCCGGTGCTGCGCGGGCGCGCGTTCACCGAGCACGATGACGCTACCGCGCCGCGCGTGGTGATCGTCAACCAGGCTTTGGCGCGCCGATTCTGGCCGAACGATAACCCGATCGGAAAGAAACTGTGGGCCGGGCGGATGGAGGCAGCCGAAGTGGTCGGGGTGTTCGCCGACACGAAGAACATTAGTCTTGCGGCCGAGACCGGCCCGGAAGTGTTCCTGCCCTTTCCACAGTTCCCTTGGGCCCGGCTGAACCTGAGTCTACGGACCGCTACGGAGCCCGCGAACTTGATCGCGGCGGTGCGCCGTCAGATCTCGAAGATCGACCCGGAGCAGCCGATCACGCATCCGCAGAGCTTGGAGGAGCTGCTCGCCGCATCGCAGGCGTCGCAGAAATTCATCGCCGTTCTGTTGGGCGTATTCTCGGCCACCGCGCTGCTTCTGACGATGGTGGGAATCTACGGCGTGGTGGCTTATTCGGTTGCCCAGCGAACTCGAGAGTTGGGGATTCGGATGGCGCTGGGAGCGGAGCGAGGCGACGTGCTGCGCCTGGTGGTGGGCCAGGCCGCGGTTCTGGCGCTGGCGGGAATCGGGCTGGGCCTGGCGGGTTCGTTCGCGCTGACGCGCTGGCTCGCAAGCTTGCTCTTCCAGACCAGCGCTACGGATCCCGCGACTTACGCGATCGGCGCGCTGACGTTCGCGCTAGCCGCGCTGCTGGCAAGCTATCTGCCGGCTCGACGCGCAACGCGAATCGATCCTATCGAAGCTTTACGGCAGCAATAGGGCCTAGACGTCCAGGTTGCGGACGTCCAGCGCATTGTCTTCGATGAACTTGCGCCGGCTCTCAACGTCCTCGCCCATCAGCGTGGAGAAGATGCCTTCGGTTTCGGCCAGATCGTGCAGATCCACCTTGAGCAGCGTGCGAGTTTCGGCGTTCATGGTGGTGGCCCACAATTGCTCCGCGTTCATCTCGCCCAGCCCCTTGTAGCGCTGGATGGAAACCTCGCGCATGCCTTCGCTCTTGACGTGCTCCAGCAGCTCGCGCCATCCGGGGAGCGTTTCCGTCTTGGTCTCGCGGATCACCTTGAAAGGCGGCTGATTGTACTTGGACACCTGGCGCGCGATCGTGCGCATGCGGCGGTATTCGGGTTGCAGAACCAGATCCACGCTGATGTAACGCTCGGCGTTGGTCGGGTCCTGGTATTGGACGCGCCAGGCCTCGTGCTCTTCCTCGCGATCGAGCTTGGCTTCCACCTTGACGGCCTGGAGCGCCGCTACCACCGCCTCGAGGTTCGCCTTTTCCTGGAAATCCGCCTTGGTATCCAGCTTGTACTCGATATTGGCCAGGATCTCGACCACGCGCGCATCGCGCATGCGGCGCTCCAGGCGGCGAAACATCTGCTGCGACTCGTCGAGCGAAATCAGAAAATTGCGCAGTTCGGCGCCTTCCAGCTTAACGCCTGGTTGATTCACGGCGGCGCTAATCTCCACCGACAAGTTCTCGGTGGCGCGCCGCAGGATCTCGCGCGTGAATTCCTTGTCGTCCTTGATGTATTTCTCGCTCTTGCCTTTCTTGATGCGATAGAGCGGCGGCTGAGCGACGAAAACGTTCCCGCGCTTGATCAGCTCCTGCATGTGGCGGAAGAAGAACGTGAGCAGCAGCGTGCGGATGTGCGAGCCGTCCACGTCGGCGTCCGTCATGATGATGATCTTGTGGTAGCGCAGCTTGGTTGCGTCAAAATCCGTCAGCCCGATCCCCGTGCCGATGGCGGTGATCATCGACCGGATTTCTTCGTGGCCCAGCATCTTGTCGTAGCGGGCTTTTTCCACATTCAGGATTTTGCCTTTGAGCGGCAGGATAGCCTGATAGCGGCGGTCGCGGCCGGACTTAGCGGTTCCACCGGCCGATTCGCCCTCCACCAGGAACAGCTCGCAACGCTCGGGATCTTTTTCCTGGCAATCGGAAAGCTTTCCGGGCAGGCCGCCGGAGTCGAGCGCACCTTTGCGGCGCGTTAAATCGCGCGCCTTGCGAGCCGCTTCCCGCGCGCGCGCCGCATCGATCGCCTTGGAAACGATCTTCCGCATGACGGCGGGATTCTTGTCGAAGTATTCGCCCAGCTTCTCGTTTACGAACTGGACCACGTATCCGCCGATGTCGCTATTGAGCTTGCCCTTGGTCTGGCCTTCGAACTGGGGCTGCGGCAGCTTCACGCTGATCACGGCGGTCAAGCCCTCGCGCACGTCGTCGCCGGTGAGATTTTCCTTGACGTCCTTGAACAAGCCCGCTTGCTGGCCGTAAAAATTGATAGTGCGCGTGAGAGCGCTGCGGAATCCGCTCAAATGCGCTCCTCCGTCGACCGTGTTGATGTTGTTCGCGAAGCTGAAGACGCTCTCCGAGTAGCCGTCGTTGTACTGCAGCGCAACTTCCATGGCGAGCGTTCCCGCGGCGTTGGGCAACTCGCGGTCACCCTCGAAAGCGATGGGCTTCTCGTGCAGAACGGCCTTGCCGCGGTTGAGATGCTTGATGAACTCGGCGATGCCGCCGCTGTAGTGAAACTCGTGCTGCTTGGCCGGTTCCACGCGCTCATCGGTGAGTGTGATGGTAAGACCCTTGTTCAAGAAGGCGAGTTCTCGCAGCCGCTGGGCGAGCGTGTCGTAATTGAACTCGAGCGATTGCATGATGGTCGAGTCCGGCTTAAATGTAATTTTCGTGCCGGTCTTCTTGCCCGCCTTGCCGGCCTTGGCCAACGCCGCCTTGGGGGCGCCCTTGTGGTACTCCTGTTCCCAGGTGTACCCATCGCGCCAGATCTCGAGCTGGAGCCATTCCGAAAGCGCGTTCACACAGCTGACACCCACGCCGTGGAGGCCGCCGGAAACCTTGTAGCTCTTGGAATCGAACTTGCCGCCCGCGTGCAGCTTGGTCATCACCACTTGTGCCGCGGAAACGCCTTCCTCCTCGTGCATGTCCACTGGAATCCCGCGGCCGTTGTCCACCACGGTCAAAGAATTATCGATGTGGATGGTCACGTTGACCGTGTCGCAGAATCCGGCCAGCGCCTCATCGACGGAATTATCGACCACCTCGTAGACCAAGTGATGCAGGCCGTTTTCGGTGGTTGAGCCGATATACATCGCCGGGCGCAACCGCACCGCTTCCAGGCCCTCCAGCACCTTGATACTACTGGAATCGTAAACGTCCACTGGACCGATTTCTTTGGTTGCCATGTTTGAAAAAACTCAATCCTTGAACACTTGTCTTTACGCCGACCCCGGTCAGATCCTCATCGGCATCACGACATACCGATACGAATACGTCTCCGTGCCTTCGCCGAAGGGCCGCAGCTCGCCGGCGCTGTGCGCGTCCTTGAAATGGAATGTTACTTTCGGCTCCGTGGTAGCGCGCAGGAAATCCAAAAGATAGGTCGCGTTGAATCCGATCTCCACCGCGGCGCCGTCGAAATCGGCCGGCAGGCTCTCCTCGCTTTCCCCGGTTTCAGAGAGCGACGAATGAATCCGCAACTCACCTTCTTCCACGCGCATACGAACCGCCCGCGAGCGCTCGTCGGAAAATTGCGAGACACGCTCGATGGATTTGCGCAGCTCCTCGCGATCCAGAACCACCGCGTGAGGATGATCCTTCGGCAGCACGCGCTCGAAGTCCGGGAAGTTGCCAGTGAGCTTCCGGCTTAACAGCAAGCGCTCGCCAAGTTGAAAGAACAAGTGGTTGTCGTCACCGGAGAACTGAAGAACCGCTTCGGCGCTGGAATCCTGCGACAGTTTCAAAATTTCGCCCATGGCCTTGCGCGGCAGCAACGCGCGAAAGGTTCCTGTTACTCCCGCCAGGTTCATGGGGTGTTCCACCATCGCCAGCCGGTGACCGTCGGTGGCCACCATCGCCAATGAGTCGCCCTTCAGAAGCAACAACGATCCGTTCAGCGTGAAGCGCGATTCTTCCATCGAAATCGCAAAGATGGTTTTCGCGATCAACGAGGCCAGAATCCCAATCGGTATATGCGCCAGGACCGGCGGCATCTGGGGCAGCTCCGGAAAGCTCTCGCGCGACATTCCCGCGATCCGCGTCCGCGAACGGCCACACACCAAACTGGCCCACTGATTCTCTTGAAGCTTCACTTCCAGATCGGCATCCGGCAGCAAGCGAACGTAATCCAGAAGGCGCTTGGCTGGAATGGTTCCCGCGCCGGGCTTCTTCACGCGCGCCGGACACGAAGAACGAATCCCCAGCTCAAGATCCGTGGCCGTCAAATGTATGCGGTCTCCCGTCGCTTCCACCAGCACGTTGGAGAGAATTGGAATGGTGGTCTTTTTCTCCACCACGCCCTGCGAAAGATTCAACTCGCGAACCAGATCACCCTTGCTAACCGTGAACTCCATCGTCTCCCCCGGCCGTACCCGCGCCTCGCGCTATTAGCTCTTCTACCTTGTAAACAGAGACCCTCTTAAGAACAGTAGTAGTAGGGTCTGTTGAAATGTTGATTTCTCTCTAAATTATACAAAATTCAGAAGCTTCTTGCCACTCCAACCTGTGCGTTTGTGGTGCTGGAAAGCCGGAAAATTTGGCGGTCGGCCGGTCATACACAGTCTTCCTCCGCCGTTTTCAGCACGCCATTGTGGAAAACACCAATAAGCCTAATGGATCGTGTCGACTATCTTGTGGAGGAGGCTGTTCAAATCTGGGTCCTGCTGGCGGAGCTTGTCGATTTTCTTGACGGAG
>JBEKHQ010000118.1:0-7128 GCA_050012195.1 Bryobacteraceae bacterium
CAGCGATGGTGATGCCGGCGCGCAAGCCCAGATACGCGTTGGCGGCGCCCAGAATCACAGTCATCACCAGCCCAAGCAGCATGGCCCGGAGCGTGAACTCGCGCATCTGCATGTGCTCGGGAACGAAGGGGCGGTGCCGTTGTTGTGGGCTCATCGGTTCACAATCATACCAAGGCGTGGATGGCTTTTAGTTTTTCCCAGAGCGGGCCGAGGCGATCGAGCCGCAGCGCGTTCGCGCCGTCCGACAAGGCTCGTTCGGGCGCCTCGTGGACCTCCATAAATACTCCGTCCACTCCCGCGGCAACCGCGGCGCGCGCCAGCGTAGGAATGAATTGCGGCTGCCCGCCGGACGCGTTGCCCATTCCGGTTGGAATCTGGACGCTGTGGGTGGCATCGAAAATCACCGGCCATCCGAACTCGCGCATGATTTGAAGGCCACGCATATCCACCACCAGATTGTGATAGCCGAACGACGATCCGCGCTCGGTTAGCCAGATGTTGTTATTGCCGGTGGATGCGACCTTCTCGGCCGCGTTGCGGATATCCTCGGGCGCAACAAACTGGCCTTTCTTGATATTGACGACTCGGCCCGTGCGGCCGGCCGCGATAAGCAAATCGGTCTGGCGGCAAAGAAACGCTGGGATCTGGAGAACATCGGCGGCCTCGGCAGCCGGTTCGGCCTGGGACGGATCGTGAATATCGGTGAGGACGGCGTAACCTTCCTGCCGCAACGACGCAAGAATGCGCAGACCCTCCATCAAGCCAGGGCCGCGATAAGACGAGAGACTGCTGCGATTGGCCTTGTCGAAGGACGCTTTGAAAACGAATGGACCGGCCACTTTCCGGATCGCGTCAGCCAGGAAGCGGACGTGCTCTTCGCTCTCGATCACACACGGTCCGGCGATCAGCGCCAGCGGCCGGCCGTGTCCGATGGGAGGAAGCGAAGTCAATCGGCGTGCGAGAACTGCTCGGAGCGAACGCGCTGCGCCGTTTGGGGACGCTTCATCCGCTGATCGCGCGCGGCTCCGATGAAAGCGGCGAACAACGGGTGCGGCTCGAGCGGCTTGGATTTAAATTCGGGATGGAATTGGCAGCCCAGGAACCAAGGATGATCCGGGATCTCGCAGATCTCGACGTACACGGCGTCGGGAGTTTGTCCGGCGACGCGCAGCCCTCCCTCAGTCAGTATTCGCTCATATTCGCGATTGAACTCGAAGCGATGACGATGCCGTTCGCTGATCTCGGGCATCCCGTAGGCCTCGACGGCAAAGCTGCCGGGCGCGAGCAGGCAGGGATAAGCCCCCAATCGCATGGTGCCGCCCAGCTCGTCCACGCCTTTCAATTCGCGCAGTTTGTAGATGACGCGATCCGGAGCGGCGGGATCGAACTCGGTGGAATTAGCGTGCTCCAGGCGGCAGACATTGCGGGCGAACTCGATCACCATGGTCTGCATCCCCAGGCAGATTCCGAAAAATGGGACCTTGTGCTCCCGGGCGTAGCGGATGGCCGTAATCATGCCTTCCACTCCGCGCTTGCCGAATCCGCCGGGCACCAGAATGCCGTCGTATTTTTCCAGCGCGTGGATGCATTCGGGCCAGAGCAGATTCTCGGACTCGATCCAGTGAATATTCACCTTCAGGCGATGCGCGAGGCCGCCGTGCAGCAGCGCTTCCTTCAAGCTCTTGTAGGAATCCTCGTATTCGACATACTTGCCGACCAGCCCGATATCCACTTCGCCTTCCGGGTTTTGCATGCGCTCCAGCATCCCGGTCCAGCGGCTAAGATCGCGCGGTTGGGCTTCCAGGCGCAGCAAGCGCAGCAGGATCTCATCCACGCCTTGCTCGGCGAAGACCAGCGGCACTTCGTACACCGAGTGAACGTCAGTGGCCGTAATCACGGCTTCCACGTCCACGTCGCAAAACAGCGCGATCTTTTCCTTCATGTCGCCAGGCAGCTCTCGCTCGGAACGGCACAGCAGCATGTCGGGCTGGATACCGATGGCGCGCAGCTCCTTGACGCTGTGCTGCGTCGGCTTGGTTTTGAGCTCTTGCGCGGCCGCGATCCAAGGCACCAGCGTGACGTGGACGAATACTGTGTTGTCGCGCCCCAGCTCATGACGGAGCTGGCGGATCGCTTCGAGAAACGGCAGGGATTCGATGTCGCCCACCGTGCCCCCGATCTCGACGATCACCACATCCACATCAGTGGCCACTTTCCGCGCGGCGGCCTTAATCTCGTTGGTGACGTGCGGAATCACCTGAACGGTCTTCCCCAGATAATCGCCACGCCGTTCGCGGTGAATGATCTGCTCGTAAATCCGCCCCGAGGTCAGATTGTTGCTCTGCGTCAATTTGGCGTGCGTGAAGCGCTCGTAGTGTCCCAGATCGAGATCGGTTTCCGCGCCGTCGTCCGTGACGAATACTTCCCCATGCTGGAAGGGGCTCATAGTGCCGGGGTCGACGTTCAGATAGGGGTCGAATTTCTGCAGCGTGACTCGCAGGCCTCGGCTCTCGAGCAGGCAACCTATGGATGCGGCCGCGATTCCCTTGCCCAAAGACGAAACCACGCCCCCCGTAACAAATATGTATTTGGTGGCCTTCATTCTGTCCTCGCCAAAGAAGGTTCGAACAGAGCGTTCACCTGTTCGAGGTCCGCGGGAGTGTCGACACCCACGGATTCGTAGTCGGTTTCCGCCACGCGGATGCGATACCCGTTTTCGAGCGCCCGCAACTGTTCCAGGCGCTCAGCCTGCTCGAGGGGACCTACAGGAAGAGTCGGGTAGGCAAGCAGGAAATCGCGGCGGTATACGTAGAGACCGATGTGCTTATAATGGGCAGCGCCGCCATCCCGCGCGTACGGAATGGGGCAGCGCGAAAAATAAATAGCGTCGCCGGATCGATTGGTAACCACCTTCACGACGTTCGAATCCCCGATTTCGCCGGGATGCTCGATACGTTTCGAGAGCGTCGCCATGGGAACGTCCGGGTCGCTGGTGAGCGCCAGAACCGCGGCATCGATGGCGGCGGGATCGAGCAGCGGCTCGTCACCCTGAATATTCACGACCACCTGGGCTTGCTCGGCGGAGGCGACCTCGGCCACGCGGTCCGTCCCGGAGAGGTGATCCGGGCGCGTCATTTTCACTTGCGCTCCGAACGCGCGGGCGGCATCAAAAATCCGGCGGTCGTCGGTGGCGATGATCAGTTTGTGAACGTAGCGCGCCTGGCTGGCCCGTTCGTAGACGTGCTGAAGCATGGGCTTTCCGGCGATGAGGGCGAGAGCTTTTCCAGGGAAACGTGAGGAGGCGAACCGGGCCGGTATTACGCCCAAAGTTCTGGTCGGCACAATCGATCATAGCATAGTTGAGGTACGGGGCGACAAGCGATTTTAACGCGTGGACGCATCACGCCACTTGCGAAGTACAGTTCGGACAGCGCGTGGCCGGGATGGGGATTTGGGTGTAGCAGAAAGTGCAGGGCTTAGTGGTGGGGTCCGCGGGCGCCGGCTTTTTCTTGAACCGGTTGGCTTGCCGAACCACAAAGAAGATGCAAAAGGCCACGAGTATAAAATCGATGACGGTGTTCAGGAAGAGGCCGTAATTGATGGTCGCCGCGCCCGCCGCCTTCGCGGCCGCCAGCGTCGGATGACCGTTCCCGGACAGATCGATGAACAAACTGCTGAAATCGACTTTACCCAGCGCCAGCCCGATGGGCGGCATCAAGATGTCGTTGACCAGCGAGGTGACGATCTTGCCGAACGCAGCGCCGATGATGACGGCCACCGCCAGGTCCAGCACGTTTCCTCGCAGGATGAACTCTTTGAACTCTTTGAGCATCTGGTCTCCTTAAAGGGGACTATCATAGCATCCGGCGTGGTCAGAGCGGCTACACTTGGGAGTTGAAAACCTGGAAGCTCACAATCGAGTACGACGGGACCAAGTACAGCGGATGGCAGGAGCAGAAGAACGCCCGCACCGTGCAAGGGCAACTTCGCAAGGCGGCGGAGGACTTTTTCGAGCGGGCCGTGGAACTCCAAGGCGCGGGACGAACGGACGCTGGAGTCCACGCGCGCGCGCAAGTGGCCCATCTCCGTGTGGGTTTGAAACCCGGCGAGAAGCGCGGGCTTCCGCCTGCCGACACGATTCTTCGAGCGCTGAACGAGCGTCTGCCGTCGGACGTCTGCATCGTGGATGTGGCGGAGGCCGACCCGACCTTCCACGCCCGCGGCGATGCGCTCGCGCGCACCTACGTCTATCAGATTTCGAAGCGCCGCACGGCGTTTTTTAAGAAATATGTCTGGTGGGTGCGCGACTCCCTCGATATCGCGGAAATGGCGCTCGCGGCGCGCATGCTGATCGGCCGTCACGATTTCGTGTGCTTCCGCGCAATGGACCCGTCGCGTCCGGATGAATCCACCATCGTTGTCGTGGAGGATGCCCGCGTCGATATTGACGGCGACTTGATCCTATTTCAAATCACGGCCTCGCATTTCGTGTGGCGCATGGTGCGGAGGATTGTGGGCGTGCTGGTTCGGATCGGCAAGGGCGAGTTGACCATGGAGGATTTCGGCCGGCTCCTGGAGGGAAAGTCCGATCCCGGGATAGACGTGGCGGCCTGGACGGCGCCGGCGGCCGGTCTGTTTCTCGAACGAGTGGAATATGCGTCCGGACCGAGTCCGAAGCCGCGCGACCGCTAGCGCGATCAGAAGCGATATACTCGTCTGCACGATGATTCTCAGTAAAGCGGTCGCAATTCGTCTCGGCGGAATCGGACTCGGTCTCGCCGGCCTTTGGCTGGTATGGTCGCAGGCCCAACAACGCCCGCCGCTCACCATGGAGAAGGTGTCCGCGAATCTATACGTGATCATCGGCAACGGCGGAAATGTAGCGGTGATGCCGACCAATGAAGGCGTCCTGGTGGTGGACGACAAGTTCGCCCAGGATGCGCCCGAGATCATGGCCAAGATCAAGAGCGTGAGCGACAAGCCGGTCCGCTATGTTCTGAACACGCATCAGCACGGCGATCACACCGGGGGCAACGACGCCATGCTGGCTTTAGGCGCGCAGATCCTGATTCACAAGAACGCCCGCGATAACATGTTGGCCGGCAAGCAGCCCGGGCTGCCGCAAATCACGTACGCGGACGAAGCGCAGGTGTTCCTGGACGGCAAGGAAGTGCAGGCGCACCACGTCGGACGCGGCCACACCAATGGCGATGCGGTGATCTACTTTCCCTCGGAGCGTGTGCTGCACACCGGCGACCTGTTTGTGAACGGTACCGCGCCGTTCATCGACTACAGCGCGCACGGCAGCCTGGTGGAGTGGGACAAGACGCTCGAAAAAGCGCTCGCCTACGATGTGGACACGGTGATCCCGGGACACGGGCCGGTAGCGAAGAAAACGGATTTGGCGAAATGGCGACAAACGCTGGCTACGCTGCGGGTTCGCGCGATGACTGCCTGCGCGGGCGGCGCCGCGGACGCGCTCAAGCGGCTGGACGCCAAGGATCTCGGGATGGGCGCCAGCCCCAATTTCGCCCGTAGCATCGAAGGCATGTGCCAAGAACTGGCGCAGTAGGCGAACTACGGCGTGCCCCTAACAGCGATCCCGCGTTCCAGCAATTGATTGAGCAACTCGGCCACCGCCGCGGACATGCTTCCGTCGCAAGGCACGACAATTGCCCATTCGAGATCCTCGCGAAACGCCCGCGTGACGATGCGCCAGCGATCCAAACCGGGCGGCGTCTTCGCCTCGACTTGAATCAGTGACCAGTGCCGCGCCAGCGCCCAGGCGGTAGGCGCATCCGGTTCCGCGCCCTCCACAATGAAATGATTGTCACCGCAAACCAGGATTCCGAGCACGCGATCGCTTACCGTGCCGCCGCGCCGTTCTTTTGCGTATCGACGTGCAGCGCTTTCTCGATGGCGCCCGCCAGCTCAGGCGCTTTCGGGTCCACGTCAGGTTCGAAGCGGGCGATGATCTTGCCGTCGCGGCCCACCAGGAACTTGGTGAAGTTCCAGCGCACCGGGCCTCCGGTGGAGGGATTCGCTTGTTTGTCGGTCAGCAATTCGTAGAGCGGCGCGACATGCTCGCCCGCCACCGAGATCTTGGCGAACAGCGGAAAACTAACCTTGTACTTTTCGGCGGAGAACTGCTTGATCTGTTCGTTCGACCCGGGCTCCTCCTGCCCGAAGTCATTGGCCGGGAACCCCAGGATCACCAAGCCCTGGTCCCGGTAATATTCGTACAGCCATTCGAGACCCTCGTACTGCGGCGTGAGTCCGCTTTGGCTCGCGACGTTGACGATCAGGAGCACCTTGCCGCGATGCGCCGAGAGCGGCGACGGTTTGCCATCGATCGAGAGCGGGACATAATCGAAGACACCGGTAGCGGCCAGGCCGGCGCCACTCAGCGCCAGCGCGAGCCCAACCAGCAGTCTAGTAGCCTGTGGCAGAAGTCTCTCTGCAGCCCGAACAGGACAAGCTAAAGCATGTCCCACACTGTTCATCAAGCACTCATAAGGCTTGTGGGACATGCTTTAGCTTGTCCAAGACTTCTGCCACAGGCTGCTAGAATTCATAATCGAGACTACGCGATGATGTCGTGGATCACGTTCCCGGCGACGTCGGTCAACCGGAAATCGCGTCCGCTGTAGCGGTAAGTCAGCTTGGTGTGGTCGATGCCGAGCAGATACAAAATAGTGGCGTGCAGATCGTGAACATGGACGGGTTTATCGACGGTCTTCCATCCGAAATCGTCCGTCGCTCCGTAAACCGTGCCTCCCTTGACGCCCCCGCCCGCCAGCCAAACCGTGAATCCGTGCGGATTGTGGTCGCGACCGTTGTGGACCTGTCCGCCCATGAATCCGCTGCCCACTTCCACCACCGGCGTGCGCCCGAATTCGGAGCCGCACACAATCAGGGTTTCGTCGAAGAGCCCGCGCGACTTCAAGTCTTTGATCAGCGCGGCGAACGGCTGGTCCGAATCGTGACCGGTCTTGCGGTGCAGCTCGATGTCGAAATGATGATCCCAGGGGTCGCCCTTGGCGTAATAAACCTGGACCATGCGGACGCCCCGCTCCACCAATCGAGCCGCGGTCAGGCAGCCGCGGGCCGTGCTCCCTTCGCCATACA
>JBEKHQ010000119.1:0-7113 GCA_050012195.1 Bryobacteraceae bacterium
GCTGAGCGCCGAGGCCGCGATACGAGCCGGAAACAGCGGCAAATCGAGCTGTTCCACCAGCGTCCCGGTAGCGTACAGGGATAAAGACGGATCCAGTTCTCGCACCACATTTCGAATCTGTTGGAGAGCTCCGGCCCCGTCCATTCTCGTGCGGGCCACCACCGCTGCATTCGAGCTGTACCAGATCTCGAGCGGCGTCCAGAAAGCGGGCTTGTCCTTTTCGGCGAGCGAAAAATATTTGCCGTTTTGCGCGACGCCGATGATCGTAATCGGCTTCCCGTCCGGGCCGGTGGCGAATTGCTTGCCAAGGGGGTCCTCGCCGTGCAGCAGATGGTCGGCGAAATCCTTGTTCACGATCGCCACCCGCTGCCCGCCTTGCTTGTCTCGACCGTCGAAGTCGCGCCCCGAAAGGAGACGAGTTTCCATGGTCTGGAAATAGCCTGGTGAGATGGAGTAACTGTAGGCAATGGGCGCGTCGTTGGGCTTCGGCTTGGGCTTGCCCACGATATATATAGAGTCGGAGGAACTGTTCAGCGACAGCGGTAAGGTGTCGATCATGGCGGCGGATTCGATACCGGGAAGCGCGCGCACCCGATCCAGCAGGCGGCGCTGGAACTGGCGTCCGCGCGGTTCGTCGTAACCCTGGATATTAAGATCGAACGACGCCGTCACCGCGCCCTTGGGATTGTAGCCGATGGGCGCATCCAGCGCTTTCTGTAGACTCTTGACCACCAGCACAGAACAGACCAGCAGCAACGCGGAGAGCCCTACTTGCGCCGTCACCATGTAATCGCGAAGGTGCCAATGCCGCAGCTTTTCGGAAGCGGCTTCGTTCTTGAGCGCCGGGACCAGATCGGTCTTGGTCGCCTGCAGCGCCGGCAACAGGCCGAACACCAGCGTCGTTACCACCGAAACCAACAGCGCGAACAGAAAGACGCGCGCGTCGGGCGTCACGTCCACCAGAATAGGGATGTCAACGGGAGGCCGCCACGCCGCCAGGGCGCTGGTCATCCACCAGGCCACCAGTGCGCCGCCCAAGCCGCCGACCAGGCCCACCACCAGGTTCTCAGTCAGCAATTGCCGGATCAGCCGCCCACGTTCGGCGCCCAACGCCAGCCGAATGGCGGTTTCTTTCCGCCGATCCGCGGCCCGCGCCAGCAACAGGCTGGCCAGATTCGTGCAGGCCAGCAACAACACCAGGCTGGACACTCCGAACAGCACTACAGCGAAACCAATCACGGCGCCGCGAATGTAGCCCCCGGCCAATCCAGGCGGCGTCACCTTGATCTTCATTCCGCCGTCTTCCTTCGGATACTGTTCCGACAGTTGATGCGCGATGCTATTGAGGGCCGCTTCGGCCTGCGCGGGAGAAACGCCGGGCTTGCGACGTCCAACTATAAATGTATTGCCATCCGCGCGTTTGTCCAGGTAGCCCGTCCCACCTTCCAACCGCTGCTGCATGGCCATGGGGAAGAAAACCTCCGGAACGAAGTACAGCTCGGTGCCGAAGAACCCACGCGGCGTCACCCCCAAGATCGTAAAATCCATGCCGTTGAATTTCACCGTGCGTCCCACCGCGCTCGGATCGCCGCCGAATCTCTTTTGCCAGCAGGCGTAGCTCAGCACTGCCACCGGATGTCCGCCTCGATGGATGTCGTCCTCCGGCAGCAGCACGCGTCCTTGGACCGCGTTGACGCCCAGCACCTGGAAGTAGTTGCCCGTAACCAGGTAGCCCCAAACTCGCTGACTGCTTCCGGGCATGCCGAGGCTGGTGGGAAGGAAGCGGTAGGCGACCAGTCCGGACAAAACCTGATTTCGATCGCGAACGTCGAGGTAGTTCGGATAAGACAGCGTGGGAAACGTGTCTCCGCCCATGGTCTCGTTGACCGAGATTAATTCGGAAGCGCGCTCCACCGGCAAGGGCCGCAGGATAACCGCGTTGATCGCGCTGAAAATGGCCGTGTTCGCGCCGATACCCAGCGCCAGCGTGACCACCGCGATCGCCGAAAATCCGGGATTCTTCAGCAGCCGCCGCACAGCCAGCCGCAAATCCAGCATTAGTCTATCCATAAGCGTTCTCCTTCCAAACAACGGATCGCGCGGTTGAACGGTTCCATGAATAGAACGCGTGTTCGTTTTCGCACATCCGAGTCCCAACCGCAGACACTTCAGTCGATCGAGTTTCTTCTAAAGCATGAAATGCCATGAACAAAGATGTGGTTCTGTGAGTGCCGTAATAGGAGCCATGCGCACTTTTTGGGCCGATCTCCGTTACGGTCTGCGAATGCTGGCCGCCAATCCCGGCTTCGCGGCCGTTGCCGTTCTTTCGCTCGCCATTGGCATCGGCGCGAACACCGCCATGTTCAGTCTGGCCGACGCGCTGCTTCTTCGGCCTTTGCCTGTTCCGCACTCGTCCCAAGTTGTGCGGGTGCTCAGCACTTCCGCGGCCCGGAGTTATGGTAGGGTTTCTTACCCCGACTATCTGGATTTCCGGGACCAGACCAAGACTCTCTCCGGCCTGGCCGCTTATGCACAGACGGTCGTGGGCTTCAAAGCCGATCCGCAGTCGGTCTCGCAAGTGAAGGTCGGGCTGGCGGTAAGCACGAACTTCTTCGACGTGCTGGGCGTCGAGCCCGCGCTCGGCCGCGCCTTCCGGGCGGACGAAGACCGCGCGCCGGTGGTCGTTTTGAGCGATTTCACTTGGCAGTCTCAATTCGGCGGCGATCCCGGGGTTATCGGACGCCACCTAAACCTGAGCAAGATTGATTTCGTAATCATCGGAGTGGCTCCCAAGTACTTCTCAGGGCCGGAGCGCTACGTTCATGAGAGCCTTTACATCCCGGCGGGAGTCATGGCTCAACTTGCCCCGGAAAGTAACACTCTCCGTCAACGCGACAAGCTTGCAGCGACTGTTTTGGGACGCCTGGCGCCGGGATGCACGGCCGGCGAAGCGCAAGCGGAATTGCAGAACATCGCCCGTAACCTGGAGCGCGCGTATCCGGAGACGAATCGTGGCCGCGGCGCGGTCGCGATGTCGGAGGTCCAGGCCCGCATCCGCATCGATCCGGGTGACGCGCTGCAAACGGCAGTTTTATTGGCAATTGCCGGCTCGATTCTGTTGATCGCCTGCGCCAACGTCGCCAGTCTCCTGCTGTCCAGGGCGCGCGCCCGCACGCGCGAAATCGCCATCCGTCTCGCCATCGGCGCCAGCCGCATGCGCCTGCTTCGGCAGCTTCTCACCGAAAGCCTGCTGCTATCACTCGCGGGCGGCGCGGCGGGTCTGATTCTCGCGCTTTTTTGCATCGACTTTTTCGGTTCCATCCGTCTCCCCACGACGTTGCCGCTGTGGCTGATCGCGCGTCCGGATTTTCGGGTCTTGTCGTTTTGTTTGATCGCCTCGCTGCTCAGCGCGGTCATCTTCGGCTTGGCGCCCGCTTTGCACGCCCTCAAATCCGATCTGAACAGCACGCTGAAAGCCGGCGATTCGACGCCCATCGGCCGGCTTCACCGCTTGCAGGCCCGAAATGTTTTGGCCACGTTTCAAATCGGAATCTCCGTGATGTTGCTATTCGCTTCGGGGCTCCTGGTGAAGGATTTCTCCAACCTCGCGAACGCGCACGCCGGATTCCGCACCGACCACGTGTTGGTCGCGGAATTGGATCCGGCGCTAGTGCGATATCAGGAGCCGCAAGGCCGCGTGTTTTATAGGGATCTCACCGAACGGCTCCGGCAGCTTCCCGGCGTACGCTTAGTGGCGCTTGCCCAGCACATCCCGCTCGGAGTGAGCAGCTCGCTGACGGACGTGACGGTGGAAGGATACGACGTGGCGAAAGGCGCCGCCGCGTTCTCCGTCGAATCGAACGTGGTCGACGAGAATTATTTCAATTTGATTCAGATTCCCCTGGTCAGCGGGCGCGGATTCAATAGCCGCGACACGGCCTCCGCGACTCCGGTCGCCATCGTCAACGAAACCATGGCCGCGAGGTATTGGTCGAAACGCGATCCGATCGGCGGCCGCATTCGCATTGGGAAACAAACGTTGGAAGTGGTGGGCGTTGCCAAGACCATTCACTATCGCGACTTGTCCGAAAACCCGACGCCGTTTCTCTACCTGCCGTTCTCGCAACAGTATTCGTCCTTCATGACGCTGCACGTCGAGACTACCGGCGATCCCGTCGCGCTTGCCCCTAGGGTTCTGGCGGAAATCCGTCGGCTGGATCCCGGCACCCCGGTCGCCGACATTCAATCGCTCGATCACTTTTTCCACGAAGGCGCTTTGTTCGGCAACCGCCTCATCACCCAAGTTGTGACCGTCATCGGATTGTTCGGGCTGCTGCTCGCCATCAGCGGACTGTACGGCGTGATCGCATATTCGGTGAGCCGGAGGACGCGCGAAATCGGCATCCGGATGGCCATCGGCGCCGATGCCTCAGAGGTCGCCCGTCTGGTGTTGAGGCAGGGAATGAGTCTGACAATTGTGGGCCTGCTCATCGGCTGGTTGCTCGCCCTGGCGGTCTCGAGCCTGCTGGGGAGTTTGCTGGTCGGAGTGAGCTCGCACGATCCTTACGTGTTCGTAGCCGTGACGTTGATGGTCGCCGGGATCAGCTTGCTGGCATGCTACGTCCCGGCCCGCCGGGCGGCGCGAGTGGATCCACTGCTGGCGCTGCGGCAGGATTAGCGTTTCTCGCCTTAGTGCGTTAGATCGTAGATCCAGTAATTGACTGCCACCCGATAGGCCAGCCCCGCGAACTTTTCCGCGTAGCGAGGATCGTCGGACCACTCCCAGGCGTCACCCAGATCCATGTCGTGGCAGATCGCCACCAGCACGCGTCCCTGGTCGTCGTAGATGGCGCGCCAGTGCGGGTCGTATCCGTCTTTTTCGTAAGTACGGCCAGTACTCAGGTATTGCGCGCCCGGAACCTGGAAACGATCGTCCAGGTCGAAGATGGTGTGGAAGATCGAATCGTTATTATCGACATCGACGATCTCGCGATCTGGAAATACCTTCTTGATCCCCTCCAGAAAAACCTGCCATTCATACGTGCCGTGGAAATCGTCCACCATCAGGAAACCGCCCCGTAACAGGAACTCGCGCAACTGCTTGGCTTGCGCGTCAGGCAGATGCCAATGCCCAACCTCGACCGCGTAGAGCGATGGCCAGTTGTAGATATCGTCCTGGCCGTCGAGATCCACCACCTGCTCCACCGAGCGCGTATCGATTCGAGTCAGCCGCCGGATTCCTTGCAGCAGATGCCGATCCGAGCGCGGGTAGTCCATGGTCCAATTGAGCGAACTGCGGGATCCGCGGTTGATGCCGGGAACGTGCAGCCGCGCGCGCGTCCATTCCGTCTTTTGATTCCAGTCGCTCGGAACCGGAAAATTTTCGTACTCGATGCCCGCGTATTCGCGAAAAGGCCGTTGCGCGCGCAGCACGCCCCAGGCGCCGAGCACGGCCAGAATAACCAGGAAAAGTGCGCGCACTATCAGTATTTTACCGCCGTCCGATTGGGCCGCTTTCCCAATAATACGCCGATTACTACTTCGCGGGAGTCTTGTCCGTCTCCGCGCCGCCCTCGGCTTTGCGATACCACTTCCGCGCTTCGTCCTCGTCCTTGGGGACGCCCAGGCCTTTCTCGTACAGCGAGGCGATGTTGTGCATGGCTTCGCTGTTTCCCTCATCCGCGGCTTTGCGGTACCAGTTCATCGCTTCCCCGTAATCCGCCGGAAGACCTTCTCCGTTCTCGTACATCACGCCGATGCTGTTCATCGCCCGGTCGTTGCTTGCATCGGCTGCTTCGCGGAACCATTTCATGGCCTCGGCGTAGTTCACAGGAACGCCCAGGCCGTCCCGATGCAGCACGCCGATGTTGAACATAGCCTGGTCGTGACCCCACACCGCGGCGTTCTGAAACCACCGCATGGCTTCGTCATATCGCCGCTCCACTCCCAAGCCCTCGTAGTAGAGAATGCCGATGTTGCACATCGCCTGGCTGTCGCCCTTTGCCGCCGCTTTGCGAAACCACGTCATCGCTTGGCCGTAATTCAATTTCGTGCCTTCGCCGTTGGCGTACATCAAGCCGAGGTACATCATGGCCTCGACATCGTTGGCTTCCGCCGCATCTTGAAACCGAGGGAAGGCCGCCGCGAAATCCCGGGTCTCGTAAAACGCTTTGGCGCGAACCACTAGCCCCTCGACATCCAGCGGAGGCGGGGGCGGCGTGGTGGACGAGCCGGGCTGAGCGCTTGCGAACGGCGCAAACCCGAGCAAAAGGGCCATTCCGGCCAACCACGTGCCGCGCTTCGCAATGCCGGCTTGGCATCGGTCGCCCGGCTGAAGACTTTTGCTCATCGTGAAACGTCTCTTAGGATGACGGCGCCATGTTTGCCCCGGTTTCTGCTCGGTTGCCAAAAGTGCGGACTCCAAGCCCCATAATAGGATTATTCGGGAAAACAAGCATCTGGACCTCTTGCTCTTGCACGCCCCGAGCGTCTACGACTTTCGAAAGATGTCCATTTTCTATGGGCCGGTGAGCGACCTGATTCCTTCTTCCACCGTCTTCGAAATGTATCCGCTCGGATTCCTCACCATGTCGAGCTATCTGCAGAAGCGGGGGATGCGCGTCCGCATTGCGAACCTGGCCGTGCGAATGATCAAGGATCGCGGATTCTCGGTTCCCGATTTCCTAGCCTCCCAACATCCCAAAGCGATCGGACTCGATCTGCACTGGCTGCCCCACGCGCACGGGGCACTGGAAGTGGCGCGAATCGTCAAAGAGATTCATCCCGAAGTGCCGGTCATTATGGGGGGATTATCGTCCACCTACTTCCATCAAGAGCTCATCAACTATCGCCAGGTGGATTACGTGCTGCGCGGCGACAGCACCGAAGTTCCGCTGCATCAGCTTCTGCTCGCGCTCCGCGACGGCGCGCCGCTGGACCAGATCCCCAATCTCACCTGGAAGCAACACGGATTGCCGAGAGTCAATCCGTTGACCTATCTGCCTCCGTCCTTGGATTACGCCGACATTCGTGCCGACCTGATGGTGGAGATGGTGCTGCGTTATCGCGATCTCACGAGCGTTGTGCCCTATGACGGGTGGATGCGGAATCCTA
>JBEKHQ010000120.1:0-7088 GCA_050012195.1 Bryobacteraceae bacterium
TTGGCTGTATCTCCGGCGAGCAGGGCTTCGAAGGCCCCGGCGCACAGTTTGGGAACGATCTTCACGGCGGTTCCCGTTTCGGACGCCTTACTCTCGAGCAGAGCCGCTGTGGGCCGCAGCGTAGTGGAAAGCGTGGCCGCGACACCGATTCGACGCCCGCCGGCCAGCGCTTTTTCCGCCATCGCATCGTCTACTCGCAACACGGGAATGTCGACCATGGATCTGCCGATCTCCGCTGCCGGACCAACGGAGGAACAGGTGACCATTACTAAATCCGCTCCCGCTTCCTGCGCCAGCGCGAGATAGCTGACCAGCCTGCGTATGGTCGCCTTGGAAAGCTCGCCGTCGCGGATGGTGTTTTGCAGCAGGCTTTCGTCCACCATATGGAAAATGTCGAGATCCGGCGCCAACTCCGCCGTCAGCCCTTTGAAAACCGCCGGCAGGTTGGCCACTGTGTGAACAAAAGCGACTCGCTTCCCCATCGTCAAGGTCTCCTCAGGCCGTTTGAATGATTCGTTTGTCCGTGCCACTGGGCCGCGGCCACCGGCTTTGGACGGACGCATCCAGCTTCGTCAAGGCATCAATATTGAAATTCGGCGATTGGCAGAGCGCGAAGATTTCGCTTTCCAGCCGGTCAATCGTGCCCGCCACGTTCGCGAGCGCAACGATCGGAACTTCGGCGGGAATGAGCAGGACGCCGTGCATATCTCCGACTAGCAGGTCGCCTGTATTTACGATCAGCCCGGCCACCCTCACCGATCCGCCATAGTCGATGAACGCGCCGTATCCGTGCGAGACGACCACTGCGGTGGAGAAATAATGGAAGCCCAGCTTCTTGACGCCGTCTAGATCTCGCGCGCCTCCGTGCGTGACCATTCCGACACAGCCCAGCGCCTTGTGAACGTTGGAATTCCACTCACCCCACATCGCCCCGACGGGCGGATCGTCGATATCCTGGACCACCGCGACTTTCGGGCCGGCCTGATCGGCGATGAAGCGCCAGTAGTCCGGCTCATACACGGCCGGGCGAACTTTGCTGGGCGGCTGATCGGTGGAAACGCGCGCCGTTACGGCGTAGCCCAACATCAGCGGCATGTCGGGGAAATGGCACTTCATCGTCGAGTTGCAATACCCGACGGTGGGAGCGATTCCAAAGGTCTCGAGGGCATTGGCCAGCGTCGGCACTGTGTACGCGCGCAGCGTGTCCAGTTCGTTCTTGGAATGTAGTGGCGGCTTCACTTGATCTTTCCTTAGAGGTGTTCGATTCCGAACTTCGCTTCCATTCTAGTCAGGACGCGGTCCAGAATCTGAAGAGCGTCGTCAATTTCGGATTTCTCGATAATGAGCGGCGGCGCGAAGCATAATCGATTGAAGAAATATCCGGAGGTGATGCATAGCACGCCTTCATTCACCAACTCCATGGACGCCCAGGACGTGGCGTCGGCCGCGGGATCTTTAGTCTTGCGATCCTTGACGAGTTCGATCGCCAGGTACAGGCCCAAGCCGCTCACGTTTCCGATAGAGGGATGGCGAAGCGCCAGGTTTTCGAGACCCTCGAGGAAGTATTTGCCTTTCGCTTCGGCGCACTCGATAATCCGATCGCGCTTAAAGATCTCCATCACCTTGACGCCGCCCGCGCAGGCCGTCGGATACGCGGTGAAAGTGGAGGAATGCGCGCCCGGCCCCCACGAATCCAAAATCTCTTTTCGTCCCGTCACCGCCGCCAAAGGCAATCCGTTGGATAAAGACTTGGCGATGGTGATCAGGTCGGGCGCCACGCCCGCGTGCTCAATGGCCCAGAGTTTGCCGGTGCGACCCATGCCATTTTGGACCTCGTCGCTGATGAACATGTAGTCGTACTTTTCCGCAATTTCCTTCATGCGCGTTAAATAAGGCAGCGGCGCAAGAATATAACCGGCGGAACTCTGAAAAGGTTCGATCAGCATGGCGGCGACGTTGGTGATCTTCGCCTTGGGATTGTTCAGCCAAGTCTCTTTGCTTTCGAACATCTTCTCGAATTGATCCGCGCAGAAGAGGTCGCACGAAGGATATTCCTTGCCGTACGGGCAGCGGTAGCAATAAGGGAAGGGAATGCGGGCCACCGCCGTGTCGGCGGGCGGAATGGGATAGCTATAGGCCATCATGAACGCCTTCGCGGTCAGGCTCATCGCTCCCGCGGTGCGCCCGTGATAATCGCCCCAATGCGTAATGATGATGGGTTTGCCCGTGTACCAACGAGCCAGCTTCATGGCGATTTCCACGGCCTCGCCGCCGGTGACGGCCCACATGATTTTCTTTTCAAAATCGCCCGGATGACGCTCGCACAGCAGACGCGCGAGCTCGGCGCGACTCTCCATCGGCAGCTCCGCGAAATGATTCAGCTTGTCCATCTGGGCCTTGATGGCATCGTTCACTTCGTCGTTTCCATGACCCAGCACATTTACCGTGAAGCCGGCGTGGAGATCGATATACTCGTTTCCATCCACGTCGTAAAGCTTGGCGCCCTTGCCATGATCGAGCACGGGCGGGCAGGTGAAGAGCGAGAAATCCAAATGACCGGTCGACTCGTAGGTCAACGTGTTCATCAGGATTTCCTTGGATTTCGGGCCGCGATTGAATTGCTCGACGCGTTCCCGAAGTCCCGCCTCGGAACCGCGCATCCGCGCGCGCTCTTGCAGAATTCGATCTTCAAATGCTGTCGGCAACTCTTCCTCCTTTGAGATCAAGCAGACGTAGCACCGGGCTGCGAAAGCAGCTTAGCGCTGGGCTGCCGTCAAGAGCGCTGCTCAACCGCTTGCTGACGAATCGCCGTTCGCCGTGTCACTAGGCGGCCTTGCATTAGCCGGTGCTGGTGCTGATGCCCTCGGTACCCAGCGCCACGGATTCCGCATGCGCCTGGGTTCCGGCTGCTCCTACCGGCCAGACCGGGGCCGGCGACAACGCTTGTTCCGGCTGCGGGGCGGGCGCGCCCTCGGCTCGTTGAACTTCATCCATTCGTTTTACCAGCGAAGAACCGGCGTCGATGATGTGCTTTCTGAGAATCTCTTCTGCCGCGGCCGGATCGCCCGCCCGCAGTCCTTCAAGAATGGCCCGATGCGCGAGCGAATCCGGAACGCGGTCCGATCGATAGAGTTTCGTGTTGAAAATCAGAACCAGAGCTTGTGACTGAAGCTTGTTCACCATGTCCAACAGAAGCTGGTGATTCGAGCGTCGAGTGATCAAGCGATGGAATTCGATATCGGCCTTAACCAACGCGGAATCGTTGCCTTCCTTTTCCAACCGTTCAATGCGCCCGACCAGCTCTTCCATTTCCCCGAGATCGGCGTTACTATAGGCGCGATTCTCCATGGCGGTTCGAATCGCGTAGGGTTCCAGCAAGGCTCGGAGAGTATAAATTTCTCGCGCGCGTTCCAGGGACAACTTAATGACGAAGGCGCCGCGATGCGAAATAACTTCCACTAGCGCGCCTTCCTGATGCAACAATCGCAACGCTTCCCGAACGGTTCCGCGCGAGACTTCCAGACTCTCGCTCAGCTCGGCCTCGCGCAACGGGTCGCCGGGAGCGAAATCGCCGCGCAGGATTGCCTCTTGGATATTCTGTGCTGTCGCGGCCGTCAGCGTGGGTGGTCGATTGACGCGTTGCAAGAGTCTGCGTTCTCCGAGTAGAATTATCATTATCCATAACCTGCCAAGCGAAAGCAAGCATTTATTGTCCGACAATCAATTGTTAACAAACTTCTTGACTGGTAATCCGGGGTTGGGTAACATCCATAAGATAAGGTTGGAAGGGATTGCCGTATAGATGAAGATCAAAGACCCGGAATACGTAACGATCTACGAAAACCCGGATCACTGGGAGGCTCACACCTGCGTCTGCCAATTGAAAAACGGCGACGTGCTGGTCACCTTCAACCAAACTCGCGAGAAGAAGCACGAGGACTTCGATACACCCAAGGTGATTCGCTCCAAGGACCAAGGCAAAACCTGGGAAGCTTCGAGAGTGGTCACGGTTTGGCCGCAAACCGACACCTTCGGTTCGGATATCCCGCTCATCACGCAGATCTCGGATGGAACCGTTCTGGTCAATCATCTCGTGACCAGCTTTTATCACCAGCGCGGCATTCTCACCAATTACGGACCGCAGTCGGAAGTGTATTCGCGTTCGATCGGCGCCGAAGGAACCTGGATCAGCCGATCTAACGACAACGGTTACACCTGGCAGCCGGGGTACAAGATCAGCCAGGAACCGATGCGTTGGATCATGCCCGCCGACAGCATTCTGGAATTGCCCGACGGCACTCTGCTGATGGCGGTGCTAGGCCAACTGAACACGCGCAGGGAACGAAAGGATCAGGAACCGATCCGATCGGTGCTGATGCGTTCGGACGACAAGGGCCTGCACTGGGAACATTGGTCGACCATCGCGTTCGATGCGTCGGGCGTCGTTTCGTTCGACGAGCCCGCGCTCGGCCGAGCCGCGGATGGCACGCTGGTTTGCATAATGCGCACCGAGCATCTGCCGCGAGAGCGGCACCAGAGCAATTGGGTGGCGTACTCGAAGAATGACGGCGAATCCTGGAGCGAGCCCGAAGCCACTAACATCTGGGGCTATCCCTCGGACTTGGTCACCCTCAAAGACGGACGCATGCTCTCGGTCTACGGATATCGCAGGGAACCCTGGGGTCTGCGCGGCTGCATCTCCGAAGACGGCTTGCATTGGGACGTCAAGAACGAGTTCGTGATCCGGGACGGCGGCATCGGTCCGCTCAACGATCCAACTTACTGGCACATCGGCTACCCGCACGCCGTCCAATTGCAGAATGGCAGGATCCTGGCCGTGGACCACAATTTCGCCCCTAAAGAACCGCCCATGCAGCGCGTCGTCGGGGTCCTGTTCGATGTCTAGCGGGGCGATCATCCTGTGCGGTTTGGCGTTGGCGGGCGCGGACGCGCTGTCGGGCGAAGCTGTCTTCCACCAGGATGTTTTGTTCCACTCGGGCGAGTCTTCTTATTTCTGCTTTCGTATTCCCGCTATCGTGGTGTCGAGTAAAGGTACGGTGCTTGCGTTCGCCGAAGCTCGCAAGACCAACTGCGAGGATTGGGACCAAATCGATCTGGTACTGAAGCGGAGCGAAGACGCGGGAAAGACCTGGAGCGATCTGCGCGTGCTGTTTCACGATGGAACGCGATCCGTGAATCAACCGTCACCTATTCTGGATCGCAGCACCGGAGTGCTGTGGCTGGTGTTCTGCAAAGACAACCAACAGGTGTTCGTTACTCACAGCGCGGACGACGGCGCCAACTGGTCCTCGCCGCGCGAGATCACCAGTGAGACGAAAGATCCGACCTGGAAGTACGTCGCAGCGGGACCCGGGCACGGAATTCAGCTCAGCAACGGACGCTTGCTGGTGGCCGCTTGGGGGGACGCGAGTCCCGGACCGGTAACGTGGCCGCCCGCCTGGGACGTCATTGAATTTACTTTCGCAATGTACAGTGACGATCACGGATCCACCTGGCATCGTGGACGGCCGATGTATGAAAATCTAACCGAAGAAGCCATGGCGGTGGAAACGTCCGGCCGGCGAGTCTACATGACGCTGCGCAGCCGTCAGGACCAACACAGACGGGCTCACGCCTGGAGCGAGGACGGCGGATACTCGTGGTCGCTCATTCAATTCGATCAGGCGCTGCCCGATCCTCCCGCGGAAGGCAGCATTATCCGGCTTCCAGGCGACGGCGCCGATTCCGCGATCTTGTTCGCCAATCCGGCCAGCGCAACGGATCGGAGTCATCTGACTATTCGAATGAGCCGGGACGAGTGTCGAACCTGGCCTGTCTCCCGCGTACTGTACGAAGGCCACTCGGCGTACTCCGATCTTGCTGTCGCGAACGATCGTACCGTACTGTGCCTTTTCGAAGCCGATCAATATTCGAAGTTGATACTTGCACGGTTCAATGCCGCGTGGGTGAAAGAAGGAAGCATTCAATGAAAAAAACCCGGCGTGAGTTCGGCCTGCTGTCTACTTGGGGAATCGGCGGCGCCTTGGCCGCGGGCGGCAACTTGTCCTCGGCGAGCGAAAGCCAGGAACCGCGCACGTTCCGCATCGGCGCCGATCCGAAATTCTCGTGTTTCGAGGTGAGTCTTGCCAAAGGGCGCGGATCGGAAGTGGTGGCCACTTTCGGACGCGCGCCGTCGGGCTCGGAAACGGGCGACATTCTGCTGACGCGCTCCGCCGGCGGCATCGCGTCCTGGCGGCAATCATCCGCGCCCGTGTTCACGCACCCCGGCCCCGGACATCAACTCGCTGCCGTCACGCGCCTTCGTGATGGAGCCTTGATCGTTTCCACCACCAGATTGCGATCTCTATTCGAGGGGAAACTGCGCTGGAGAAGAGGCTCGGTAACGGACGGCGTGTTCGTTCGGGAATCCGAGGACGGCGGCCACGCGTGGGGTGATGCCCGCAAGGTGGACACTTCGCCGTTCCCCGTCGCCTGGACGCGCGGTCCCATTGTCGAGATGGCCGATGGCGCCTTGCTGTTACCTCTCGCCGGCCAGCGCAGTGCAAGCTATCGCGATGTCCGCCAGCCGATGGCATCGTTCCTAATGCGCTCCGTGGATCGAGGGAAAAGCTGGAACTACCACGCGACCATTGCCGAGGATGTGAACGGTTCCCGCGATTTTGACGAGCCCGCCGTCGTCGCGCTGCGCGATGGCCGTCTGGTGTGCCTGCTGCGCAGTCACGTGAGTCCCCGGCGAGATCCTCCCGGTGGATATCTCTTCGCGACGCTATCCGAGGACGGAGGAGCCACCTGGAGCAAGGCGGGGAAAACCAGCATGTGGGGACATCCGGCGCATTTGCTTGCCCTGCGCGACGGGCGTGTTCTCTGCACGTACGGCTATCGTATGCACCCTGGCCCGGGGGTTCGCGGCTGCGTGTCGGCGAATGGCGTCGAATGGAAGCCTCAAAATATTTTCACCGTGAAGGCGATGCCCGATCTCGATTCCGATCACCTGCAGATCGGTTGCCCGAGCAGCGTCGAGTTGGACGACGGCAGGATCGTCACCGCCTACCAAACTTGGATGGAAG
>JBEKHQ010000121.1:0-7059 GCA_050012195.1 Bryobacteraceae bacterium
GCGAAGTGGACCGCGTAGTGGTAAAAGGCAAGCACCAGCCGGTGCCTATCTACGAAATCCTCGACTACCATAGCGAGGAAACCTTCCCCCACATGATGGACGCCGTCAACGCGTTCAAGAGCGGCTTGACCTACTATCGCTCCCGTCAATGGGACAAAGCGATCGATGGGTTCGCCGAGGCCTCATTCCTTCACCCGCAAGACCAACTTCCTCGCATCTACGTCGAGCGCTGCATGCACTTCAAATCGGAACCGCCGCCCGAAGGCTGGAACGGCGAGTGGATCATGAAGACTAAGTAGAGTCTCGCGTCAACGCGAAGTGACCTGCTTGCGCGGCTCACCCCCCGCCGGCGGCCCGGGCGGATCGTTGGTGACGGTATAAAGCTCGCCGTTACGCAGGAACATCCGTTCGGCTTCCTGGCGATTGAAGGGGCGCGATCCGCGCCGGTTGAATACCGCCAGCTGGTTGCCGCTCTCGTCCACCGCCCGGTCGCGGTCGATGCCCTTGGATACCGCCAGCGCCGGACCCTTGGTCCGATAGGTCGCGATCAGCTTCGGCGCCGGCCGCGGACTGAAGCCCAGATAATTCGGCGAATCGTTGGGCGCGAACAGTTGCACGATGCGGAAGCCGTTCTTGCCGTCCGCCAAATAGGCGAACGCGCTGGCCGCCGTCATGCTCAGCTTTACGTCGCGCGTGTCGTTGATCTCGCCCTTGGCGTCGTACACCTGATCCAGGCGCGGATGCTCCGGCCGCTCCACGTCCACGATCGCCAAGCCCTGCTTGCCCGCCGCCACGTACGCATACGTCCGCGCCACATATATATTGCGCGCGTCTTGCATCGGCACCGTCGCCCCCGCCACCAGCTTGGGATGCGCCAGCGAGGTCGTGTCCAGCACCTTCAGCCCATCGTCGTCCACCACGAACGCGTAGCGGAACTGGATCGCTATCCCCTGCGCGCTGTTCAGCGGAATCTCCGATTCCACCTTCGGCGCCAGCGGATTCTCGAGGTTCACCACCACCACTCCCCGGTCGCACAATATATACGCGTACGTCCCGGCGATCGTGATCCGCCGCGCCCCGTTCAAAATCCCGTTGGGATTGAACGTCGTCGCCCGCTTCAGAAAATTATTCGCCGGATTGCCGTCCAGTAGCGTCAGCACCCCCGGACTCTTGCTCTTCAGGTTAGGATCGCCGATCACCACCAGCCCTTCCTCCGCATCGGTCACGTACAGGAACCCGTACATCAGCGCGATGGGCTGCTCTTCGTTGGCCGGTATGCGCGTGCGCAGCGGATCCACCGCCAGCGTCGACGGCGACCCCACCGACGTCGCGTTCTTGGTCTTCACATAAAAGCGCTGCCCCAGCGGCGAGAACGGCGCCGTCACCATTTTTTCCGAAAAGTCCTTGTTGTCGATATTGGCCACGTCGTACACCCGGAATCCGCCCTTGCCCAGCGCCGCGTACAGATACTCGCCCCGCAGCTGCAAGTCCAGCACGTTGCCGGCGTGGTGATCGGATTCCTCCAACTCGCCGTGCCGCTTCTCCAGCTTCTCGTAGTCGTCCGAGTACACCAGCTTCTGCAGATCGCTGCCGTACACCGCCGGCGGATCGTCGTGCTCGGCCACCGACACCGCGTCGAACCCCTTGGACCCCTCCGCCACGTACACGTAGCGGCCCATGAAGTTCACCAGATTGGTCCCCTGCATCAGGATCTGCGCCATCCAGGCGTTGTTGTCCCCCTCGCGCGACACGTGACAATCGGTGCACGTCTTGGTTTCCGTCGCCCGCACCGTGTGCGGATAGTAGGTGCTGAAACCGAACCCGCTGAACCCTTCCGCCGAGATGGTCTGCTGCATGTAGTACAGCCAATCCCGATTGGCGTTCTGCGAACTCACCACCACCGCGCAGGTCGACCGCGTGGGCGCGATGCGATGCTTGGTCACCGTGCCGTCGATCCCCAACATATAGATGTCGTCGCGCAGCACCTCGAAGTTGTACGAAGTGTAGTTGCGCGTGGTCAGCCCTTCGTTATGCAGCATCGGCTTCTTCGCGTTGGCCACCATCGGCAGATGGCATCCGAAACAGCTGGTGGTCCAGGAGGAATGACACGTGTAGCACGTCATGCGGCTGTTGGCGTGCGCCAGCGTGGATTCGTCTTTCGGCGCCGAGCCCCACGTCTCCCCGTCCTTGAGCAGCGTCTTCGCCAGCCGCGACTTCTCGTTGTAGTGCGGATTGCCCGGCGTGATCGAGTCCATTACCTGCACCACTTCCCACGGCGCCCGATCCTTATCCACCATCGGCCGCTGATACAGCTTCCCGTTCTCCCAGTAGAAGCGCCGCTGCCCCCAGGGCGTCCGCAGCAGCGAGATATCCGTCCCGCCCGCCGGCGCCGCCGCCGCCGAGGTCTTCAGCGTGGCCTTCTTCGCAATAGTACCGTGACAATCCACGCAGTCCACTTCCACCGCGTTGCGCGTCTCGCCGTACAGATTCCCGTTGCCGTGATTGTCCTGCGCGAAATGGCAATCCTCGCAATGCATCCCCTTCTCCAGATGGATGTCGCGCAGCTGCACCGCCTTGTCGAACTTATCCTTGTCGTCCGGCGGCACCACGTGACTGGCCGCGTCCAGCAGGTTGCCCTTGCGGTCCCGCTTGTACACCGCGCGAAACACCCAGCCGTGCCCGTGGAAATCGGCGAACTGCGTGTGCTTCAGCTCTTTGTTAAATTCCGGCGAACCCACCTTCTCCAGAAACGGAAGATCCTTCCACAACCCGCGCGCCGCCGCCCCTTCCGGATTCGCTTCCCAACTCCGGAAGCGTTCCTCGTCCGTCGGATCGTGCTGCTTGGGCGGGTACATGTGCTCCCCGTCGGTCTCGTTGTCCCACCAGATGTAGCCCAGATACGACGCCACCATGTTGGTGCCCGGATGAATGTGGCACACGATGCACTGGCTGGTGGGTATGGACCGCGTGAACTCGTGCTTGATGGGATGGCCCCGCTCGTTTTGCGGTATGGTCGGATCGATTTGCGCGCTGTGCGCTTGATTCCCGTATTTCGCGTACGGGCCGGAATGCACCGGCGACCGGTCGTTCGCATAGATAACGTGACAAGCCGTGCAGCCGCTCGACCGGTAGTCCCCCGGATGATCGTTGGTGCCCGGCATCGATAGAATCGGGTCCAGCAGCCGCGTCTTCTGCAATCCCAGAAACACCGGATCGGTGCGCAACTCCGTCCCCAGGCCGCGGTCGCTCAGCTTCACGTCCGGCGCTCCCGGATCTTCTTCCGGATTCGGTATCCCGGTCTCCGGACGCTCCCCGCCCCCGCGCTCGAACACCCGCAGTACGTTGCCCGGCTGCGATACTTCCCAGCGGCCCAGCGGGTCCAGATGCGGCAGCACGCCCTTGCTCTTGGTCAGATCCTGCGACGGCGGCGGATAGGTCATCAGCCGCTGCGCCACGCCGTCCGGCGAATAGCTCTCGCCGAAGTGCGAGTCCTTATAAGGATACCCTCCGTTGTTGTACAGCGCCGCGCCCCACAACATCGCCCCGTGCGTCATCATGCTGGTCCGCACCGCCACTACTTCCCGTGGATGGCAGCCCGACGATCCGCAGGTTTGCTCCGCCACCCGCAAGTCCCCAGGATTGACGAACTGAATGTACTCCTTGCTCTCTTTCTCCCACGCGTCGAAAGCCCGCACCGGATTGGCCGAGCTCTTCCACAACTCCGCGATGCGCGGCTTCGGATGCGCCTGCTTCTTGGCCTGCTCGTACTCCGCCGACCCTTTCGCCGCTCCCGCCGGCGGCTTCACCTCTGCCTTGCCCCCGTGGCAATCCGTGCATCCCAGCCGCACCGTTCCGGTCGAATGCATCGAGGGCGAATCCGTTTCCCCGTGACAGGCCACGCACCCCACGCTCTTCCCCGCGGCCTCCTCCGCGCTCTGCCGCAGCAACGGCGCCCCGCCCTGCTGCGCCATCAACAATCCGCATACCAGCGCGAGCACCCCCGCGCCGGCCGCGGCCCATCCGTATTTAGAAGCGGAAGCGTACATTAGTGAATACCGAAAATAGTGTGCGGCTGGTCAGTATATCCCGGAAGCCCTGGAACGGCGCGAACGCGTTCACGCCGCCCGTGATCACGATGTTCTCCGACAGCGGCGGCCGGTACGTCAACCCGATCCCGGAATCGGCCCCGATGCCGGCGTGGATTCCCGATTGGAACAGCAACAGCTCCAGCGGCTCGGTGTCGGCGAAGCGTAGAAAATTGACGTTCACGAAACCTTTCAGCTTGGGCGTGATGTCGATGTCCACGCCCGCGTTGTACAAAAACAATCCCGGATTGACGAAGTTGGATTGCCCTTCGCTCTTGCTGGTCCGCAGATCCGGCACCAGGCTGCCTTCGTTCACCAAGTTCACGCCCGTGCTCAGCAACCCGATGCCCTCCCGGTCCCAGAAACTGAAAAAGCCCCCCGCGAAGTTCGGGTTGTCGAATATGGTGTCGAAGCCGCGCGCCGATCCGCCCAGCGGATTCTTGTCGCCCGACGCGTAAAAGAACGACGCCCGGTAGCGCAGCCAGTCCTTGTCGATCGACAACTCCAGCGCCGCCATCTGCGCGTTGATGTCCACCGGCCGCTCGGCGATCTCGTTGAAGCTGTCGTGCCCCAGCACCTGATAGAACGCGTGCGTCACGTTCAGTTTTCCGAAATGCCCGTCCCCGGTCAGCCCGTAATAATACGCCCGGATCGCATGCTCGGCCACCAAACCGATCGGCGCCGGACGCGCCAGAAAGTTGTTGGTGTTCAACTGAAACGACGGATCGTCCTTGTTGTAATGGAAGCTGGCTTGAATCGTGTAGCCCGGCTTGATGAAATCCTGCCGGTACAAATTCGCGATCATCACCTGCTGGTGCCGGTAGGAAAACGTGTTCAACCCGCTGTTGGTGTCCTTTTCCAGCATCGCGAAATACGCCGCGTTGAACTGATACCGATTCGATCCCAAGGTGCCGAACAAACGCACGCCCGGCTCCTGATCGGAGAAAATGAAGCCGCGAAAATCGCTGTTGAAGGATTGAATGCCCGCCCGCAGCGAAATGAAATCGTAGTTGTCGCTCAAGTCCGCCAGCTTCGCTTCCACGAAGCCTTCCTGCAGCCCCACGTGCGTGTCCAGCCGCGTGGTCCCCTTGGTCGGGTCCACGTTCACGATCCCGTTTTCCTGCACGTTGAGGTAGTTGATATTGATCACCGGCATGAACTTGATTTGCCAGTCCACCGGCCGGAACGTAGTGTCGCCATGGAACAGCGTCACCGACAAGCCGATATTTTCGGTCATGAAAAACTGTCCGAACCGTCCGTAGAAGTCCGTCGCGCCGGGACTGGACGAGCCCAGCCCGCTCGGGATCGGCAGGCGCCGGCCGTCGAAGAACGTGTCGCTGGTCAGATTCAAGTTCAGAAACGTGCGGTTGCCGATGACCGGGTAGTCGCCCTTCAGCTTGTTGCGATTGAACGGATCGTACCAGTGCCCCTTCACGTACGGCACTTCGCCCACCGGGTAGCGATGATAGTCGGTGGGAAACGCATAATTCCAACGATCCGGAATCACCTCGAACAGCTCCGCGTCGGTGGCCAGCGGCGCCAGCGGCAGCGGCTCTCCGGTGGTCTCCGGCGGCGGCGCCTCGAGCATAGCGCGATAGGGCGACGAGACCCTCGGTTCGGCCGGACCCCTTGCAGGCTTGGGACCGAGCGCCGGTTCGCGCGGAATCTCGCGCAGTCCTTCCAGGCCCGTGGGCGTGCTCTTCATGGCGAACTGGAGCGCGAACACGTCGCCGGCCGCCAGTCCGATTTCGTCGCGCTCGAACGGCTGGAATCCATCGCGCGCGGCGGTGAGGGCGTAGCGGCCCGGCGCCAGGTCCAGGAATCGAAACGCCCCGTCGCCGGTGGTAGTGGTGGTGCGCTTGGCGCCGCCCGCGCCTTCCAGCGTGATCGCCACCCCGCCCAGACCCAATCCGGTGTCGGTTTCGACGATGCCTTCCACCGCCGCGTTGGTCGGCACCGACTGGCGTGGTATGCGCCGCGGCGTCCGCTCCAGCGTCTGGCCCGCCAAAGCCCCGCTCAACAACAGCGCCGCCACCGTCCACCGCCAGTGCCTATTTGTCCGCCGCCCGAATCGCGCCATGACCTTGGACTTACGCGTTCACCGCGTGGGGCTCGGCAACCGGAGCGCCGAGAAATTCCATGAGCGCCCGATTGCATGCCAAAGTCTGGTCCGTCGGAAAGATGTGACTGGCGTGCGGCAGCATCACCAGCTTTGCGCCCGGAATTCGCGAAGCGATCAGCTTGCCGTTGGCCGGATGCACCAGCCGATCCGTTTCGCCATGGATCACCAACGTCGGCACCTTCAGTTGAGGCAAGCGGCTATGCGCCTCCCATCCCAGGATTCCCTGCAACTGAGCGAGGTACGCCTCGGGCCGCGGAAACCACGCACTGCGCACCGCGAGATCTTCTTCGACGCGATCGCGCGAAGTGCCGGGATCGTAGATGAATGGAATCGCAGCCAGAGCGGCTTGCTCCGGCGTCATAGCGCCGCGGTTCATCAGCAGTTGCGTCACCTCGGGCTCGGCTTGCACGGCGGTGGGTCCGCCCGCGGCGGTGCAACCCAGGATGAGCGATCGCACTCGCTTCGGGTTTTGCAAAGCCAGTTCCTGCGCGATCATGCCGCCCATCGAAATTCCGAAAACGTGCGCGCTCGCGACGCCCGCCGCGTCCAGCACTGCCACGGTGTCAGAAGCCATCAGCGCGATAGGATACGGACCAGGCGGCATGTCGCTCCGGCCGACGCCGCGGTTATCTAGCACGATAGTCCGGTAACGTCCGTCCAGCACGGGGCGCGTGCGCCACCACATGTCCGACGGATAGCCGAGTCCCATAATCAGCAGGACCGGCTCGCCGACGCCGCGCTCGTCCCAATAGATCTTGGCGCCTTGGTTTTGGATGAATGGCATTGGATTGTTCTCGATTGTACCGCTCTTGAACGGGTAGTGGGAACTCAAATCGGGGCGTGTGGCATCAT
>JBEKHQ010000122.1:0-7031 GCA_050012195.1 Bryobacteraceae bacterium
CGTCATTTTCCAAGATGTGTTCGTTCATGAGCCGTTCAATTTCGGCGAGTTCGTCGGCGTCGGTGGCGGCGTAATGCGTAAAGTCGAAGCGCAGGCGGTTCGGATCGACAACGCTGCCGGCTTGCTTGACATGCCCGCCCAGAACCTTGCGCAAGGCCGCGTGGAGCAAATGCGTGGCGGTGTGGTTGCGCATGGTGGAATGGCGCACGTCGGCGTCGACTTTCGCGATCAGCTCGTCGCCTTCGCGGATGGGGGCGAGGGGTTTTATCTTGTGGACTGTCGCACCCGGGGCCGGTTTGTAGGTGTCCTGAACGATGGCGACGTCTTCGCGGCTGGAAGGAGAAATCAGGACGCCGGTGTCGCCCACCTGACCGCCCGCTTCGGCATAGAACGGTGTGCGATCGAGCACCAGCTCGGTTTTTCCGTCGTTTTCGATAACGCGCAGGACCTTTACAGGCGATTCGAGCGTCTTGCGTCCGATGAACTCGGTGGCCGGCAAGTCGCGATAAACCGGCGCGCTTTGGGTCTTGTCGGCGCCTTTCCAGCTTGCCCGCGCGCGCGTGCGCTGCTTCTCCATCTCCGTTTGGAAACCAGCGTGATCGATGCTCAGGCCGCGTTCGCGCGCCATCTCGTCCTGCTCGTCCAATGCCAAGCCGAAGGTGTCGTAGAGCTTGAACGCCACCGGGCCGGGAATCGTCCCCTGGGCGGCCTGCTTGGCCTCGTCGAGAAACATTTTCTCGGCCACCTGGAACGTGGTTGCGTAGCGGCGCTCCTCATCCTGGATTACGCGCGCGACGCGATGTATGTTATCCATCAGCTCTGGATAGCCTGGCTTCATGAGCTCCGCGACAAATCCGGCGAGTTCGTAGAGATACGGCTGGTCACGGCCGATCATGCGAGCGTTGCGAATCGCCCGGCGCATAATCTTGCGGAGCACGTAGCCGCGGCCTTCGTTCGATGGAAGCACGCCGTCGTGGATCAAGAACGCTGTCGCGCGGCTGTGGTCGGCATTGATGCGCAGCGCGACATCGGTGCGAGGATCGTCGCCATATGTGACACCAAACAACTCGGCGGCGCGGTTGATGATGGGGCGCAACAAGTCTGTGTCGTAATTTGAGAGCACGCCTTCGAGCACGCAAGCGACGCGCTCCAGGCCCATGCCGGTGTCGATGGAAGGCCGGGGCAGCGGTGTCATGATGCCGTCGGCGGCGCGGTCGAACTGCATGAAGACCAAGTTCCATAGCTCGACGAAGCGCTCGCCGGGGTTGTGGGGAAACTCGCCTTCGCCGGCTTCCGGGCCGAAGTCGTAATGGATTTCAGAGCAGGGACCGCACGGACCGGTATCGCCCATTTGCCAGAAATTGTCGGCTTCGTCCATGCGGAAGATGCGGCTTTTGGGCACGCCCGCAACTTCCTGCCATAGCTGCTCGGCGTCATCGTCCTCGCGAAAAACGGTGACATACAGTTTGTCCTTGGGGATCGCGAAATCCTTGGTGAGCAGCTCCCAGGCGAAGGCGATGGCATCGCGCTTGAAGTAATCGCCGAAGGAAAAATTGCCGAGCATCTCGAAAAAGGTGTGATGGCGGCGGGTATAGCCGACGTTATCGAGATCGTTGTGCTTGCCGCCGGCGCGAACGCACTTTTGGGAGGTAGTGGCGCGCTTGTAGTCGCGTTTTTCGAGCCCGGTGAAGACGTCCTTGAACTGGTTCATGCCCGCGTTGGCGAACAGCAACGTGGCGTCGTTGGCGGGCACCAACGACGAACTGCGGAGGATCTTGTGGCCGTGCGCCGCGAAGTAATCGAGAAACTTCTGGCGGATTTCGTTCCCTGTCATGTACCTTTATTGTGACAGGTCCGGGTGGTTTATTTGCTGAGAACCACGATGCTTTCCGAGGCGGCCGCCTTCTCGAGATCGGAATCGCGCGTTGCCAATGGCAAAGAAAAGCGCTTCGCCAGATCGAGATACGCCACATCGTAGGAGGTCAGCCGGTACTTCGTGGCCAGCTCGTGCAATCGGGGAAAATCTGTCACCTGTGGCGCGCGATCAATTCTAAAATTGAGTGTCGAGAGTTGGACCGGGAATTCTCTCCCACGGTCGGCCGGGACCCTTTGGCGCTTTATGACCACACCAACGGCATTCAGGATTTCCCAGGCCCAAATGGATGGGACGTGCAATTCGCTCCCCCGCCGCGCCCATTCAAGCATCTCTTCCGATGCCGGTGTCATCTCGTCCTCGCAGCACCAAGGCATGCAGGCGGATACGTCAAGAACGAACGACTGCATCAATACTTGTGACCGATGTGGGCTAACTCTCGGATTGACATTCCCTGCAGATCGAGCCGCACACCCTTGCGGAGTTCGCGAATGCGCGCGACGGCCGCACTTGCTCTTTCCGGGTCAAATCCACTTTCAGGGAGAGGAAGCGCGCCGATCGCGGTTTCGATGAACTCATCGACCGAGCGGACCAAGCCGGCGTCGATAGCCCGTTTGATGGCCTTTTCCTGATCGGATGTGAGAGTGATGGTCATACAAGCTCCCTTATCTCCTAGGTTAACTCGATTTGGCGGTGTGGCATGCCGTATAATCCGTAAAAGCTGCCCTTAAGCTGCGTCCGACTGACCTACACTCAAACCGACCGACTACGCGCTGCGCACACGGCCTTATAATTTTAAGGGTATGGCGTCGCCATTTCGCTACAACAAGAACGAGCGCAGGCGCTGGCGGCCGCAAGAGCTAGTTTAGATCTAGCGCCCAAACTGGAAGAGATTGACCCGGAGAACGCCGCCAACGCTATGCGGGGCGCTAAGCTATATGTTCAGATCCCCACCGCGAACCGCCGCAAGACTAAGTCCAAGACTCCAAACTGACCCGAGCCCCATGCCGTATAATCGTAAAAGCTGCCCTCAAGCCGGAGTGCTTCCTAAATAAGTCATGTTCGATAACCTGTCCGACAAGCTGCAGCGGGTGTTCAAAAACTTGCGCGGCGAAGGAAAACTGAGCGCCGAAAACATGGAGGCCGCGTTGCGCGAGATTCGCGTCGCGCTGCTCGAGGCCGACGTCCATTTCCGCGTTGTCAAACAGTTCATCGAGAACATCAAGGAAAAAGCCATGGGCGAGGAAGTGCTCACCGCACTTTCGCCTACCCAACAGGTGGTCAAGATCGTCCGCGACGAGATGATCAAGACGCTCGGAAGCCACCAATCCAAGCTGCGCATGGCCAACGAGCCGCCCACTACGATCATGATCGTCGGCTTGCAAGGCTCGGGCAAAACGACGACGACAGGCAAGCTGTCGCGCTGGCTGTCGAAGAACGGGCACAGTCCGCTGATGGTCTCGGTGGACGTGTATCGGCCGGCCGCTCGGCAACAGTTGAGCGTGATCGCGCGCGACATCAAGCTTCCCATTTACGACGGAACGCCGGAGGAAACCAAGCCTGTGGAGCTGGCTCGCGGCGCGCTGCGCGATTCGAAACAGACCGGCCGCGATATTCTGCTGGTAGACACCGCGGGGCGCCTGCACATCGACGATCAGCTCATGCAGGAGCTCCGGGAATTGAAGGAACTGCTGGCGCCCACCGAGGTTCTGTTCGTCGCCGACGCGATGACTGGGCAGGACGCGGTGAAATCGGCCGACGAATTTCACAAGCAGCTCGGGATCACGGGCATCATTCTGACCAAGATGGACGGCGACGCACGCGGCGGCGCTGCGCTTTCGATCCGCAATATCACCGGCCAGCCGCTGAAATTCGTGGGCGTGGGCGAGAAATTCGACGCGCTCGAACCGTTCCATCCGGATCGCGTGGCGCAACGCATCCTCGGGATGGGCGACATGCTTTCGCTGATCGAAAAGGTGGAAGAGACCATCGATCAGAAGAAAGCCGAGGAAATGCAGCGCAAGCTCATGGACAATGAGTTTACGCTGGAGGATTTCCGCGACCAGTTGCGGCAGATCCGCAAGCTGGGTCCGCTGGAATCGCTACTCGGCATGATGCCGAACCTTGGACCGTTGAAGAATCTGAAAGACGTCAAAGTGGACGAGAATGAGATCACGCGCGTGGTGGCGATCATCGATTCGATGACGCCGCGGGAACGCGACAATCACATGATCATCAACGGGGCCCGGCGCAGGCGTATCGCCAAGGGCAGCGGCACCAGCGTGCAGGAAGTGAATTCACTGCTCAAGCAGTACG
The DNA here is from genome assembly GCA_050012195.1 of Bryobacteraceae bacterium. GTDB lineage: Bacteria > Acidobacteriota > Terriglobia > Bryobacterales > Bryobacteraceae > Palsa-89. The sequence goes on from JBEKHQ010000122.1 coordinate 4,190, forward strand.
CGCAGGCTCGCAAGATGATGAAGAGCATTACGGGCGGCGGAGGCATGCTCGGAAAGCGGCTGGCCAAACTCAAGCTGCCAATGCTACAGTAGGAGAAAGAATGCTAATGATACGTCTGGCGCGATTCGGCGCCAAGAAGAAACCGTCTTATCGCTTGGTTGTGATCGACAAAGAGCGGGCTCGCAATAGCCGTTCGGTGGAAGTGGTGGGCACGTATAATCCGATTATTCAGCCGCCCGCGGTTACTCTGAACCACGAGCGGATCGAATATTGGTTGAAGAATGGCGCGCAGCCTTCGGACACCGTGACCCGTTTGCTGAAAAATCACCCCGCCCCGGCGCCCGCGGCAGCCTGACGCGCCGACTCTTTCGAAATCCACTCGCCGCGCGCCCGCGGCTGATTTACTATTGAGACTATGAGCACTCCATCCGCGCCCGTGAAAACACGCATCGATATTAAAGGCCCCGTCGAAGGCCGCCACGCCGAGGTTCTCACGCCCCAAGCCGTCGACTTTTTGGGCGAACTCGCGCGCACGTTCGAAGGTCGCCGCCAAGAGCTGCTGGCCCGCAGAAAGGTTCGGCAGCAAGAGATCGACAATGGCGCGCTTCCGGACTTTCTGCCTTCGACCGCCTCCATTCGCGCGCAGGAATGGACCGTGGCGCCGATCCCGAAAGACATGCAAGATCGCCGCGTCGAGATCACCGGGCCAGTGGATCGCAAGATGATCATCAATGCGCTCAACTCCGGCGCAAGCGTGTTCATGGCCGATTTCGAGGACGCGAACTCGCCAACTTGGCGAAACAATCTGGATGGACAGGTTAACCTCGGCGATGCGATTCGCGGAACGATCACGTTCGAGAGTCCCGAAGGAAAGAGCTACCGGCTGAACGAACGGATCGCGACACTCATGGTGCGGCCGCGCGGGTGGCATCTGGTGGAAAAGCATTTTCTCGTGGATGGCGCTCCCATTTCCGGATCGCTTTTCGATTTCGGCCTGTACTTCTTTCACAACGCGAAGGCGCTGGCCGCCAAGGGTTCCGGCCCGTATTTCTACCTGCCGAAGATGGAGAGCCATCTGGAAGCGCGTCTCTGGAATGACGTGTTTAACCATGCGCAGGACGCGTTGGGCGTCGCGCGGGGGACCATCCGCGGAACGGTGCTGATCGAAACGATTCTGGCGGCGTTCGAGATGGACGAGATCCTGTGGGAGCTGCGCGAGCACTCCGCCGGGCTCAATTGCGGGCGCTGGGATTACATCTTCAGCTACATCAAGAAATTCCGCAACCGGCCGGATTTCGTGCTGCCGAATCGCGCGCAGGTCACTATGGAGCGGCACTTCCTGAGCTCGTACGTGCAATTGCTGATCAAGACTTGCCATCGCCGAGGCATACACGCCATGGGCGGAATGGCGGCGCAAGTGCCGATCAAAAACGATCCGGCGGCCAACGAACAGGCGCTCGAAAAAGTCCGGCAGGACAAGCTGCGCGAAGTCCGCGCCGGGCACGACGGCACGTGGGTGGCGCATCCCGGCTTGGTGCCGGTGGCCAAGCAGATTTTCGACGAACACATGAAAGGGCCTAATCAACTGGGCGTGCGGCGCGATGAGGTACGCGTTACGGGGGCAGACTTGCTGGCGGTCCCGGATGGCGAAATTACCGAGCAGGGGTTGCGCTGGAACGTTGACGTCGGCATCCAGTACCTGGAAGCGTGGTTGCGCGGATCGGGATGCGTTCCGATTTATAACTTGATGGAAGACGCGGCGACGGCCGAGATTTGTCGCGCGCAGGTTTGGCAATGGGTCCGGCACGGCGCCAAGCTGACGGACGGGCGACCGGTGACGGCGTCGATGGTGCTGGACGCCACTAAGCAGCAGCTCGATAAGCTGCGCGGCGAACTGGGCGCCGAACGTTTCGCGCAGGGCAAATTCTCAACCGCGGCTCAACTCTTCGACCAGATGATGACCAACGCCGATTTTCCGGAGTTTCTTACTCTGGTGGCGTACGATTATATCGATTAAGACCGCCGCTTATTTTTGCGGCGCGTCTGTCTTCGCCGCGTCGGTCGGCATGTCGAGCTTCGGGTAGTACGGCTGATCGAGCTGCTGGAATTTCTGCATCCACTTCTTGCCCGCTTCCTGGGGCGTGAAACTCCACTCCTGGCGATGGTAGTTCCAATCGTCCGGATTCAACTGCTGCGCGCGCTGCCAGTATTTGCCCGCCAGCTCGTTGTTCCCGTTGTCATGGAACCAGACGGCAAGCTTGAAGCTGGCCTCGGCTTCCATTTCGGGCGCCGAACGCGGCTTGACGCGGCGGGCGAACTCTTCGTCGGAAAGCGCGTAGACGCTGCGCTCCCCGTTCTTCACCCAATCGCGCAGGCCGGCGACATATAAGGCGCCTTCGATGGCGATCTTCTTGCCGCCGAACGTGTCGGTGCGGCTTTCGGTCCAGGATGGTTCGGCGGGACGCACCACGCGCCCGGCCTCATCGATCCAAATCCCCATAGGCACGTTGATGAACTGGTACGCGGAACTAATGTCGTGCTTGGCATCGATCAGAGTGACGAAGGTGGCGTGGGCTTTGTCGTACCACTGTCCGGCCGCGGCTTCGCCTCCGGTGTCTTCGGCCGCCGCGATCATCTCGAAATTCTGGTCTTTGAGTTCAGCGTAGATTTTCTGCCAGCCTGGCAGATCGAGGCGGCAACCTCACCAAGAGGCCCAGGTATGCACCAGCACTTTCTTGCCCCGAAAATCCGAGAGATGCACGATGCGCCCTTTGCGATCGAGAACCGCGAAATCGGGCGCGATGCGGGATTGGTAGAAGCTTCCGCGCAGCACGGGGATGTC
>JBEKHQ010000123.1:0-6986 GCA_050012195.1 Bryobacteraceae bacterium
CTCACCGGTCTGGGCCAAACCAACCCCGCGGTAGCCGACGGACTGCCGGGTCCCTCGACCCCGTTGGCTATCGCCGTCACAGCACCCACCGTCACGCTAGGTGGAGTGAGCCTCCCGGTAACCTACTACGGCCTCGCTCCGGGGGAAGTGGGCGTGTACCAGATCAACGTGAAGGTGGCGAGCAGCGTTCCCACCGGACTCTCGGTGCCGCTGGTGATTTCCCAAGGTTCGTACAGCACCTCGCTTTCCCTGCGAGTAGTGCAGTAGTACCGAGAGATCTATGAAACATTTCCTTTCAGTCATGTCTTTATTGCTGCTGGCCCTTGCGCCCAGCGAAGCCGAAACGGAGCCTTTTTTTTAGCGGTCGGCGGCGATATCAAGGCTTATACGGGAACGGGAACTAACCAGGCTATGTGTTGCGCGTTTAGTTACTACTTTTTGGAAGTCTTGGACGATCTATATTAGATGGCACTATAGTCCGAGGACTTCTCGAGGCAGCATAGCGGAGGTGGCCCGTTCGGTGGTGGAGAACACGGCATGGAGCGAGGGGCTCCCCCGCAGCACCAGGCCGGTAATCAGCGCGGACTGGAGAAACAAATGGGCGCGAACGAGCACCCGACCACAAGTGGCGAGAGATAATTTCTTATGAACGAACTCCGGGCTTGGCAAGGAGAGCACTCTGGGTTCCACGTTATCCTGAACGAATGGCTGGGGGTGGAACACAATCGAATCCACGTGATGGAACTTTGGCCCGCTGGACCAAGGAAGGTAGCGGGGCTCGCTGCGGCCCGATCCGCCATCGGGAGCCTAGTCCGGACCATGCCCACAGGATCTTCTTTTGCGTGTGGTACTTGTGCCGGTAGGACGCAACTAGCGACCGAGATTCCGAGGCTTGCGTTGGTTCACGCTCTGCCCTCTGGCTTGGCCGCGTGACCACCTTGGTCCCGGAACCCCAGGCGATTACAAGTGTTAGAAATTAAATAGCATCGTTCGGAAGTAGGGCAGCATTTAAGGCGAAGCCCTTTGAGAATGCATGGTAGCGTCGGATGCAAGAATGAGTAGGGTTCAATGAAATGTCTGGTGCTGGTAGCGCTGACAACCGGGATTGCGATGTTCGCAGATTCCTTCAAGCTGTATCCGGGTGCGAAGCCCTCTGGAGACCGGGGTAAGGCGGAGTCGTATTCAACAGAGGATAGCTTTGCCAAAGTAGCTTATTTCTACAGAGCAATCGGCAAGGAGCAAAAGATGCCGGACGGTGATGGCAAGGGCGGAGCGAAAGCGACATTCACGTTTGATGGCGGGGAAACCATTGTGATTAGCCACCCACCAGCGTCCAATAATGCCGATTTAGATCTGACATCCATCGACGTGATAAAGAAATAGCAGACACCAGGGTTTGAGTTGTTGGGGGCCAAGGATAGTAACCATAGGGACAAGGACTACTCCAACGTCGACTCTGACCTGGGTCGTCGATCCCGTTCGCGCCAATCTCGCGGGCATCACCAACAGCGACGGCGCCGCGTCCACCACAGCCGCAATCAGCGGAACTGAACCACGGCCTTCAACGACGTACGCGCGGAGTAGCAACGCGGCTGCGCTCCAAGGAGGACCGTCTATGCACGCCTCCTCTGAATGTAACCAGATATGGTCATATGACGTGTTCATTAACCATATATGGGCATTTACATGTGTGTCATACACAAGCCTAAGAAAATGACACATAAAACTCTATTTATGAAACGGAAAGTGGACGAATGGTTCAGTCAGTGAGGCCTCTTCCTGAGGACGAACCGATTGGCAGCAGGCATTGCTATGAGCAAGAGTCGATGGGATAAGAGTTGTCGAGCTGCTTCTACAAGGCGTCAGCGAAATTGCGCGGAAGCTTGTTCTCGAGCAGTATGCCGGCGCGCATCCTGGATAAGGTTCGGCAAACGATCAGCAGACGGTTTTCTGTTACCGCCGAATGAACGCTCCAGCCGTAATGCCGGTTACCTCTGTTCTGCTGCCGGTCCTTTTCGAAAGAGTGTTAGCGGAGTGCAGGGCGTTGCGTCTGCCCGACATCTCTTTTGCGGGGCCCTGGGTCTCCTGGCCGACGATTGCAATGTGTCCATTGGCGTGAGCCAGACGAGGTCAGCGATGAGGATGCGTAGGCTGCCGGTCGCCTTTGCCACCCCCCAAGTGACTCTTGGCCCAAGAAGAGCTCATCGAGGAACGCATCTCGCCACAGCTCTTTCGACTCGGATGCGAAAGCGGTTCGTATAGAAGCCAAACATGAGCAAAGACCAATCGAAACCAACTGTCGTCGTGCGCGACACTCAAGCGGGAGCGGCGGAAGACTTGCGAACCCCGCTGGCTGCAATCGAAGACCGGGAACTCCCGGCATCGTTCGATTCGAAGGAAGCGCCCACGCAATTGGGTAGCGCCCAACCGCTTGACTTCGTGATCGTAGATGAGGGATTCGGCACGCTACCCGTGTTGATGTGGATCCACGACTTAGTACTCGTAGACGCCGAGCGTGCTGTTACGGCGTGGAGTGTTTTCCTGACCGAAGCCGAAACGCCGTGCCTGCTGCGCGCGGGCGTCGGGGGGATCATTCGAAGCACTGCGGACCTCGAGAGCATCCTGAGCGGCCTTCCGAACGGTCGCCTCCGGACAGTACCGCGTGTTCCACGATTCGGCGTGGCAGGAGCGCTACCGACGACCAGAACTGACCCAACGCGAGCACTAGGGGGTCGACGTGGTGGAACGGGGTTCAAGAACAGGGCGATCGCACTCGAATCGGGCATCCGCTGCGGAGCTGCCAAGATTCACGTGAAGCATATCTTCGAAGAGAATTGTCCGATGAGGGCGTCATGAGCCGGCGCCTGGCTTTGGCGTTCGTACTCCTGCTGGAAACCTTCGCGGCGGCTTCGGGAGGGCTTGCCGTCGCCGCGGAGATTCCGGATGACAAAGATCAGGTCATCCAAAAGCTGCTCGACCGGGTGGATGCGCTGGAGCGAGAAGTAGCAGCGCTGCAGCGAGGACAGATCCAGCAAGAACCTGGCCAGCAAGCCTCAGCGCCCCCAGCAGCGCCAACCCAAGCCGTCGCTACCGAACAGCAGCCGGCGCCAAGCGATGACGCCCCCGCAACGAATCCCACGCAACCGGACACAAGCAGCCGGTTCAACTTCCATGGCTACGCCGATGCGGGATTCCTGAGAAACGTAGATGGAACCGGAACCAAGAAGTTCGAACAGGGCGAGATCGATCTGTTCGCCACCGAGCGGCTGTCGTCTCATTTGACGGCGTTGCTGGAAGTAGCGTTAGAGACCGACGCCGAGTCTCTGGCGGACGACGTTGCGGTAAACGTGGAGAGGATGCTGCTGCAGTACAGGGGAAACGATTTCTTCAACGCCGATATTGGCTCCTACCGGACAGCTCTTGGATATTACAGCACCGCCTATCTGCGTGGCGCGTGGCTGCAGACTGCAATCAGCCGCCCGAAGATGTTTACCTTCGAGGACCAGGGAGGGTTCCTCCCGCTGCACGCGGTCGGTGTCAGCGTCAACGGAAGAATACCGTCGGGGGATCTAAATCTGCACTATGTGGCGGAAGTGGGAAGTTCCAGGAACTATGGCAATACAGCGGGGCTTGCCCTGGCACCGTCGTTCAACCGCGCGACCAATCTGGCCGTCTTTTCCCAGCCGCGGGGCGTTACAGGGCTGGAGATCGGATTCTCGACCTATCACGACCTATTCTCGCCGGGGGCCGGATTTCAGCTGGACCGTTCGGTGTGGACGGTTCACTTCGTCTATGTGAGGGGGCGGGTGGAGTTCCTAAACGAAGGCATGCGGATCGGGCTGCTGGATCTATCGGTCCCCGGAGCCGCAACGGGTCTGGCATTTTATAGCCAGTTTGCCTACCGCGTAGCGTCGTCCTGGAAACCGTACGGCCGTGTGGAATATCTCAACGCGCACGGAACCGGAGTGATAGACACGGCGATAGCGCGCCAATACATCCCCTGGAAGACCGTGTATACCGGAGGCATCCGGCATGACCTGACGGACAGCGTTGCGCTGAAATTCGAACTGGGCCGGGAGACCGACTATATGCGGTCAGGCTACATCACCGCAGCGTTGCAGTTGGCATTCGCATTTTGACTTATGGGGCGCATACTTCGATTGATCGCGGCACTGCTGGCGGCTCCCATGCCGCATTATGGGGCTGACCCGGCAGGCTTCGCGGCGGTAGTGCATCAATCCAATCCGATACACAATTTGCGGTTCGGCGATCTGCTCTCGATGTTTGAAGGCGCGAGCCGGGAGTGGCCCAATGGCTCACGAGTGGTGTTGGTGGAGCGGGACGCGGGGTCGGCGCCGTTCCGATACTTAATCGGGCACCTGCTGAACACAACGCCCGGGGAATACAAGCGGAGTTTGCAAAGCATCGAGTACCGGGGTGACTTGCCCGTCTCCATCAAGATCCTCAACAGCGATGCGGTAGCTTGTCAGTTTGTGTTCAACGTGCCATCGGCCATCGCAATTGTTGAGAACGGGTCGCTGGCGTTACCGGCTTGCGGCGCAGTGCAGGCGCTGCGCATCGATGGCAAGTTGCCGGGCGAAGAAGGGTACCGGCTGAAATGAGCCTCTGGCTCCGAAGAGTCTTCGTGGCGGTGATCGTCCTGGGGGCGATGCTGGGTTCGTTTCTCGGAGTTCGCGGCCTGAACCAAGCGGTGATCAGCACGCGGGACTTGTATCGAGTGGATACGGCCGGCTCGCAGATGGAAAGCGACCTAGAGTATGAAACACAGGAGAGCCGGCGAGCCTTTCTTTACGCACTGGTGGTGACCGATCCCAACGAGCAATTGCCGTACGTCACGGAGGCGCGCGGGGCAAGCCAGCGCGTGGACCAAGCAGTGAAGCGGCTGCTAGCACTGGGCGTGCCAGAGATCTCCGCAGACGTGGAAAACTTCGAGCGCGCCTGGAAGAAGTACGACCAAGCGCGTGACGAGATCATGGCTCTCATTCTGGAGGGGAGCTCGGCGGCGGCTATGGGCGTGGAGTCAGAGCGCGGAAAGCCCGCGTTCGCGAGGGCGCTCGCGAGCTTGCATGCGCTCAAAGCCGGGTTCGAAGTTCGCGCACGATCCGACTCGCTGCAGGTGAACGCGACACTGTGGCGCAGCATCGAAGGACTGGCTGCCTTTGTTCTCTCCACTTTCCTGATTCTCGGGCTGCTCACCAAAGCGAACCGGTCGCGGCGGAAGGCGCTTGAATCGCTGCATGCGACCAATGCAGACTTGGACGAAGCCAGAGATATCGAGAGGAAACGCGCGTCAATTCTCGAGATGGTGAGCACGCGCGCGGCGCTGCTGCGCACGCTCCAAAAAATCGTTGCGTTGACGTCGCGGAGCCACGCGGGGGTTGGAGCAGCGGTATGGACCGGGAACACGGGCGAAGCGCATTTTCAGGTGGCGGGCAATTTACCCCAAGAACTGTCGGAAGCATTGAAGCTGCACCCATGTGCCCCGTCCGGTCCCCCTCCCGTCGGCCTGGAGCAATTCAGCCGCTACAGCGGTACGCTGGCGGCGGAGTTTGCATTTGAGGCCAGCCCTCCGAAAGAGCTACGGGAAGCTTCCGGCGAGCGGATCGGAATTCTGCAGATGTTCAGACCGGCTGGGCTCGCGATCCCGTGGCAACCCATGCTGGATCAAATGGCGCAACTGGCCTCCGTGGCAATCGAGAATTCTTTGCTCTATGAGCGCTTGGCGTTTCAGGCGCAACACGATACGCTCACCGGATTGCCCAACCGGTTGCTATTCCAAGATCGGGTGCAGCAGGGCAACCGGTTAGCCCTGCGCCATGGCAAGAAGGCCGCTGTGATCTGGATCGATCTGGACAAATTCAAACAGATCAACGACACGCTAGGGCATCGGGTGGGCGACGAGGTGCTGTGCGAAGTGGCGCGGCGCCTGCAAGGCTGTTTACGGCAGAGCGATTCGGTGGCGCGCGCGGGCGGCGACGAATTCACTGTCTTAGCGCAGGACCTTGCGGGGCCGGGGGATGCCGAGCGCGCCGCAGCAACAATTCTCTCTGCGTTCACGCTTCCGTTGCAGCTCGCTTCACACCAAATTACCATCGCCGCTAGCCTGGGCATTAGTATGTTTCCCGACCATGGCGAAGATCCGATCACGCTACTGCGCAACGCCGATATCGCCATGTACAGCGCCAAGCGAGCGGGTGGCGGCACCTTTCGGATGTTCCGTTCGGCTCTGAGCGACTCCATCCAACGCCGGGTATTGATCGAGCGGGAACTAAGGACCGCTCTCGAACGCAACGAACTGAGTCTTGAATACCAGCCCCTCATGGGCCGGAACGGACACTTGGATGGCGTGGAAGCTCTGTTGCGTTGGAACAATCCCGAGGCTGGCCCGGTATCGCCGTCGGAGTTTATTCCTATCGCTGAAGAAACCGGACTGATACCGTCAATCGGAGAATGGGTAACTCGAACCGCCTGCCGTAAAGCCGCACAGTGGCTGCATCAAGGATACGACGTGCCCTGCACCGCAGTGAATGTATCCGCCTTACAATTCGCGGACGGCAAATTCCCCGCGCTTGTGGAAAGAATATTGCGCGAATGCGGGTTGCCTCCCTCACGGCTGGAACTGGAAATCACGGAAACGGCGCTTATGAATAACTCGGAGCATGTGATCGCGCAGATCGAGTCGCTGCGGCGCCAGGGCGTGCATTTTGCGATCGATGATTTTGGCACTGGCTATTCGTCACTCAGCCAGCTCCAGAACCTTCCGGTGGACATCGTCAAGATCGATCGTTCGTTCATCAAGGATCTCGATCCGAAGGCCGTGGGGTGCACGATACTGGTGCGCGGGATTATCGCGCTGGCCCACAATCTGAGCCTCCGAGTTGTTGCGGAAGGCGTCGAAACCGCGCAGCAACTGGCGTTGCTCAACGAACTGGGTTGCGACATCAACCAGGGCTTCTTCTTGCATC
>JBEKHQ010000124.1:0-6978 GCA_050012195.1 Bryobacteraceae bacterium
GCTCAAGGGCGTCGAGCAGCGTTATAACCGCGCTAAGACCCTCCAGGTTCAATTCAACGAGTCCTACACCGTCCAAGGCCGCCCGCGAAAGAGCGAATCGGGGCAGCTTACGCTCCGCAAGCCAGGTAGAATGCGCTGGGATTACTCCGCCCCCTCCGGCAAGCTGTTTCTTTCCGACGGCAAAGACGTTTATCTCTACACCCCCGACGCACACCGCGTAGAGAAAACTAAGCTCAAGGCCAGCGAAGACATGCGGGCGCCGCTCGCCTTTCTGCTCGGCAAGCTCGATTTCTCCAAGGAATTTCGCGATTTCGACGTCAAGCCAGACGGCGCCAACTTCGTCGTGGTGGCCAAAGCGAAAACCGACCGGCTGCCTTACGAAAAGATCGAAATGCTGATCGCGCCGGATTACGAGATTCAGCGGCTGGTGGTGAACGGGCAGGATCAGTCCATTCTCACCTTCCAGTTCGCGCAGGAAAAGCTGAATCCGCCGGTGGATGACGCGCTCTTTAAGTTCCAGATGCCCACGGGAGCGACGCTGGTTTCCGAAGGGGACGACTAATGGCGGAATTCGTCCTCAAATACGCCGACCCGCGCGGCGAAGTACACCAGCAGGTAGCCGAAGCGCCGTCCGAAAAGGAGCTGCGCGACCGCTACTCTTCGCAAGGCTTCCTGATCTATTCCATCCGGCCGCGCCGCGAGATCGCCGGAGTCTCCCTAGGCGGAGGCCGCAAGAAGAAGATCAACCTCGAAAAGTTTCTGATCTTCAACCAGCAGTTCAACACGCTGGTCCGCGCCGGACTGCCCATTCTCAAGGCGTTGGATCTTCTCTCCGAACGCCTCACAGACCCGAAACTCGCTCCGCACATCAAAGCCGTCCGCGAAGAAGTGAAAAATGGCTCGCTGCTCTCGGACGCATTCGGCCGTCAAGGCGTCTTTCCGCCCATCTACGTGACCTCCGTTCTGGCCGGGGAAAAGAGCGGCGCGCTGGGCGAAGTGCTGGACCGCTACATCACCTATCAGAAGCTCGCCCTGGCTGTCCGCAAGAAGATCCTGTTGTCTCTGATGTATCCGTCCCTGCTGATCGTGCTGGTGATGTGCCTGATGGTGTTTCTGATCACCTTCGTGGTGCCGAAATTCGCCGAGCTGTATCACAGCATGTCGGCGCAGTTGCCGGCCGCCACGCAAATCCTGATCGCGATCGGCACCACGTCGCGCAATTATATTCTGATCGGATTCGTGGGACTGATCCTGGCCGTCGTCGCGTTTCGCTTTTGGTCCAAGACCGAAAAGGGCGAAGAGCGGGTGGATCGCGTGCGATTGCGCACTCCCGTGGTGGGCGACATCTGGATCAAATACCAAGTCGCGCAGTTCTCCCGCGTGCTCGGCACGTTGCTGGTGGGCGGCATTCCGCTGTTGCAGGCGCTCGAAACCGCCGGCAGTTCCCTCGGTACGCGGCTCTTGAAGAAAACGCTGTTGAATGCCAGCAAAATGGTGAAGGAAGGCCAGTCGCTCTCCACCGCGCTGGCCAAAACCAAAATCTTTCCGCCTCTTTCGATCGACATGATCGAGGTCGGCGAATCCACCGGTGCGCTGCCCCAGATGCTGGCGAGCGTGGCCGAGTTCTATGAAGACGACGTGAATACGCGCATGACCGCGTCGCTATCGCTGATCGAGCCGGCGATTATGATTTTCATGGGTTGTTTCGTCAGTTTTGTGCTGGTGGCGCTCTATCTGCCGATCTTCTCTTTGGCGGACACTCTGCGATAAGGAATCCTGACCATGGCTACTATTGACCGCACACAGCTTGTCGAACCCAGCGACGAAGTCACGCTATCCAAGGCGCTCGCCAACCGGTACCGCTGCGAGTTCGTCGACCTGCGCGAAGTCCGCATCGATCACGACCTGTTCCATTCGGTCCCGGTCGATCTGATGTTCCGTTACAACTTCGTGCCTATCCAATCCCAGAACGGGCACCTGGACATCGCGCTGGCCGATCCGCGCAATCTGACCCTGATCGACGAACTTTCGGTGCTGCTGCAGAAGAAGCTGCACGTGAAGGTGGCCACGCTGTCGCAGATCTCCGACCTGCTAAAGAAAACGGAGCAATCGCAGCGCGTTTTGGAAGAGGTGACCGAAGGCTTCACGCTGGATGTGATTGGCGAAGAAGAGAACCAGGACGAAACGCTCTCCATCGACAAGCTGACCGCCGACAGCGACATCGCGCCGGTGATCAAGCTGGTGGACACCACCATCTTCAACGCTCTGGAGCGCCGCGCCAGCGACATCCATATAGAGACGCGCGATCAGGAAGTCGCCATCAAGTATCGTATTGACGGTGTGCTCCACTACGCTATGCCGCCGATTTCCAAGGACTGGCATTCGGCGATCATTTCGCGCATCAAGGTGATGAGCGAGCTCGATATCGCCGAGCGCCGCATCCCCCAGGACGGGCGTTTCCGCGTGCGCTACAAGACCAGGCTGATCGATTTCCGCGTCTCCATCATGCCCACTATTCATGGCGAGGACGCCGTGTTGCGCGTGTTGGACAAAGAATCGATGAGCGAGAAGTTCGCCAAGCTTTCTCTTGAAGTGGTGGGCTTCTCCGACATGGACTTGATGAAATTCCGCCGCTACATCAAGGAGCCGTACGGCATGGTGCTGGTCACCGGCCCCACCGGTTCCGGCAAGACCACCACGCTCTACGCCGCCGTGAGCGAAATCAAGAACGACGAAGACAAGATCATCACCATCGAAGATCCGGTGGAATATCAGATCAAAGGCATCACCCAGATCCCGGTGAACGAGAAAAAAGGGCTCAGCTTCGCCCGTGGCCTGCGTTCCATCCTTCGTCACGATCCCGACACGATCATGGTCGGCGAAATCCGCGACCAGGAAACCGCCCAGATCGCCATCAACGCCGCGCTCACCGGACACCTGGTGTTCACCACCGTCCACGCCAACAACGTGCTGGACGTGCTGGGACGATTCCTGAATATGGGCGTCGAGCCCTACAACTTCGTCTCCGCGCTCAATTGCATCCTGGCGCAGCGCCTGGTCCGCGTAATCTGTAACTACTGCAAGGCCCCGGTGAAATATCCCGACTCGTATCTCATCGAGAGCGGCCTGAATCCGGAAGAATGGCGTGGCATCACCTTCTACGAAGGCCCGGGCTGTTTTGAGTGCGGCGGCACCGGCTTCCGCGGACGAACCGCCATCCATGAATTGCTGGACTTGAGCGAGCACATCCGCGAAATGATTCTTGACAAACGCGCGGCTTCGGAAATCAAGCGCCTGGCGCGCGAGGAAGGCATGACGTTCTTGCGCGAATCGGCGCTCGAAAAGGCGCGCACCGGAGTAACCACGCTCAAGGAAATCAACAAGGTGACGTTCATCGAGGGATAACGGCGCTGGTATGAGTTTCCTGGCAAATCTCTTGAAAGACCCTCCGCCGACGCACGTCTTCGAGCTGTCGGAGGAAGGCATCGCGTGTGCGCGCGTCGCCGCGCCCGAGGAACAGCAGTTCGCCGGCCTGGAACCCGGCGCTATCTTGATTTCTCCGGCCCACGATAATGTCCAACAGCCCTTCGTGGTTCAAGAGCAGATCCGCTCCATCGCGCCGCCCAACGGGCATCGGAAGCGCGGCGCCGCTTTGATTTTGCCGGACTACTGCGCGCGCGTTGCGGTGCTGGATTTTGACGCCTTTCCGGACGAGCGCGAGGAGCAACTGGCGTTGCTGCGCTTTCGCATGAAGAAAAGCGTGCCGTTCGACGTCGATTCCGCAATCGTCAGTTTCGCTCTGCAACCTCGGCGGCGCGGCCCCGGCCATGACAAAGTGGAAGTGCTGGCGGCCATAATGGCCGCGGAAATCGTCGGGCGCTATGAAGCGCCGTTCCGAGCCGCCGGGTTTCAGCCCGGACTCGTCACCACGTCTTCGCTCGCGGCCCTGAATCTCATGCAGCCGGATGACATTTCCATGCTGGTGAAATTGAGCGGGCGTATCCTTTCCATCCTGGTGTTGGATGAGAGTAGCGTAAGACTGGCGCGCTGCGTCGAGTTGGACGACAATCGGCCGGAGGACATCGAATCGATTTTGCATCCTACCTTGGCGTATATCGAGGATGAGCTGAAAGCGACGCCCCGGCGCATTTGGTTTTCGGGCTTTGGCGCGCAAGGTGCGATGCTCGCGCAACGCTGGCAGTTGGAATGGAGCGTAACGGTCGAGGCGCTTCGCTCCCGCTTCGGCGCGCCCGGCCCGAACAATGCCGGACTGCTGGGCTATCTCGAATCCGTGGCTGGGTGAACGAAGATGCCGATCCGCGTACCTATCAATCTAGCGAGCGAGCCCTTTCGCCGGGACCGGCCCATACTGGTCGCTTTGGGCGCCGTCGCCGTTCTCGGTTGCCTGCTGCTGGGAGTTCTGGTCAGCACCATTTTTTCTCAGCGTCGCGAGGCGGCCGACATTCACGTGACCATCGACCGGCTGAACGCGCAGGTGCGCACCCTCGACGCGGCGCAAGCTCGGCTCAATTCCACGCTGCGCAGGGTCGAAAACTCCGAAGTGATGGAACGCAGCCTGTTTTTGAATACCTTGATCGAGCGCAAGGCAATCAGCTGGACTAGGATCTTCGCCGATCTCGAAAAAGTGATGCCCTACAACGTCCAACTAGTGCAGGTTCGGTTGCCGGAAGTGGACTCGCAGAATCAAGTGCTGCTCGACATGGTGGTGGGGGCCAGAGAGGTGGGGCCGGTTCTGGATCTATTGAAACGCCTGGAAGGTTCCCCGCAGTTCGGGCCGGTGAATCTGCAAAACTCGCTGCCGCCGTCTCAAACCGATCCGTTGTTCCGCTACCACTTGAGCGTGATCTATGCCCAGAAACTTTAATATCTGGCCTCCCAATAATCCGCTCGCCATCCTGCGATTAGTGCTGGGCGTCTTGCTGGCCGCCAATCTCGTGGTCGCCTATTTTGTCATCCGTCCGATCGGCGGATCGCCGCAACAACTTCGCCAGCAGGCCGCCGATCTACACACCGAGATCCGCCAGAAACAGGGAATTCTGGAACGGACTCGTATTCTCGCGAGTAAGATCGAGACCGGTCGCGGAGAAGGCGACACTTTCATGGGCAAATATTTTCTGCCCCGCCGCGCCGCCAATTCCATCCTGATGGCCGAGCTGAACGATCTCGCCGGCCAAGCCAAGATCACGCCCAAGGAGAGCGCTTATGCCATCGAGCCGGTGGAAGGCAGCGACACTCTGGACATGATGCAGATCTCCGCCAACTACGAAGCTACCTACCAGGATTTGATTCGCTTCATAAACCTGCTGGACAAGGCCGACCGTTTGCTCGTGCTCGAAAGCCTTAATGCCACTCCCCAACAGAGCGGCAAGAAACTCAACGTGCTCGTAAAGCTTGATACTTTTGTGAAAGAGGACGCCGTCACGCCGTGAAAGTGCGCCTGCCCCAATTCGGAGCCGAACCCAAAAAGTTGGCGATTCTGGGTGGACTGCTGATCTTGGCGGTGGCGGCCTACTTTTACTTTTCGCCCGACTCCGGCGTTTCGTCCACGGTCACGCGGCCGGCCGGCGCCGTTTCGTCCGCTGCGGGGCCGCGTGCCGGCCTGCGTTCAGGAAATCGGCTGAGACCCGGCGAGCGCGGCCTGAACAGCGGCCCCAGGGAATTTCGTCCATCGTTCAAAGCCAAGGATCTGGATCCGTCGGGCGTCGATCCGACCTTGCATCTGGAACTGCTCGCCAAGCTACAGGATGTCAAGGTCGAAAGCGACGGCCGATCGTTGTTTGAAATCGGCTCCGCGCCGCCGGCCGAACTCGCGAAGCTGAAGGAACCCGAGAAGATCAAGCCGCGCCCGGTGGGCCCACAGCCGCCCGCGCCCCCGGCGCCCCCGCCACCCGACCCGAAGGCGCCGCCTATTCCGCTCAAGTTTTACGGCTTCGTCAATCAATCGAAAGCCGGCGACAAGCGCGCCTTTTTCCTGGATGGCGACGACATCATCATCGCCAACGAAGGCGACTTGGTCAAGAAACGCTACAAGATCGTTCGCATCGGAGTGAACTCCGCCGTCGTGGAAGACATGCAGTTCAAAGGCGCCAACACGCAGCAGACGCTGCCGCTCGAAGCGGAGATGGCCGGATGAGGCCCCGGGTGAAGCGGCACGACGAATCCGGTTTCGCGTTGCTGCTGGTCTTCCTGCTCGCCGCTGTGATCGCCATTTCGCTCTACTTCGAAATGCCGCGGGTCGCGTTCGAATCGCAGCGATTGCGCGAGCAGATGGCTATCGACCGCGGCTTGCAATACCAGCGCGCCATCCAGCTTTTCTATCGCAAGTTTCGCACCTACCCGACAACGCTGGATGACTTGGAAACCACGCGCAACATGCGTTTCCTCCGGCGGCGCTATCTCGATCCGATGACCGGCAAGGCATGGCGACTGGTGCATGTCGGGCCGGGCGGCATCCTGACGGATTCCAATGTCAAGCAGGCCACTCCTCAGGCGCAGCCCGGGCAGAATCAGACCTCCGTCGGAGGTTCCCAGCCCGGCGGTTCGCCGTTCGGGAGTTCTCAAACCGCCGGCTCTCAAACCGCCAGCTCTCAAACCGCCGCTTCTCAAGCGAGCGGCGACGCTAACGGGCAACCCACTCTGGACGCGAACGGCCAGCCCGTCAATGCGGCGTTGAACATGGCTGCCCGACGGCCGAGCGATCGCGTCATTGGAGGAGGGGCGGAACAGCCGCCCGCGGACGATCCTAACCAACAACCTCAGTATCCGCAGCCGGGCCAACCTCAGTATCCGGGACAACCTCAGTATCCGGGACAACCGGGCCAGCCGCCGCAAGATCCATCGCAAGCTCAGACGCCCGGACAGCCCGGCCAACCGCAGTTTCCTGGACAACCTGGTCAACCGCAGCCCATAGATCCATCGCAGCCGCAGTATCCCGGCCAGCCAGTTCAATCACAGTAT
>JBEKHQ010000125.1:0-7242 GCA_050012195.1 Bryobacteraceae bacterium
ACGCCGAATGACCGCCTCAGCGTAACCTTGGTTCGATTCCACAACCCGCAGGAATATCCGTTCGTCCTCGCCGCCGCTCCCAACGTTCCCGGTTATCCGGGTGCGGACAAGTTCGATAACTATTTCGGAACCATTGGCTACACCAAGATAATCTCGCCGAGCGTCGTCAACGAGTTCCACTTCACCGCCCAACGCGACAACAACGCCTTGAACAATCCCGCAGCGAATCTGCCTAAGCCTTCCGCTCTGGGTGTTGACGTTACGCCCGACCTTGCGACCGGCCCCCCGCAAATTCTGTTCGATGCCAGCAACCTGCTGCTCGGCTTCAACATCAACGGCCCCGCGGACTATGCCGACACCAGCTACGATTGTTCGGACACCTTCTGGGGGATTCGTGGACGGCACACCTTCCAGGCGGGTGCTTCCCTCTGCTTCGTCCGGAGCATGGCGGTCTGCGCCGGGGCGGGTGCGGGGGTGGCTTCTACCAGTACCCGAGAGCCTTCAGCTCTATTCGTAGCCATCAGATCGGCGCGTTCTTTCAGGATGAATGGAAGGTTGCTCCCAATCTGACTGTGACGCTGGGCCTGCGGTACGAATACTCCTCTCCGAAGAGCGACCCGCAGGACCGCAACTACATGATCATTCCCGGGGATCAATCGGTGAAATACCCGAACTCCCCGCTCGGCCTCGTGTATCCGGGCGATCCCGGCGCTCCTTCCACCGGCGTGAACTTCCCGGACCGCACCAACTTCGCGCCTCGCTTCGGCGTCGCTTGGGACCCCTTCGGCAAGGGCAAGACCAGCATCCGCGCCGGATTCGGCGTCTTTTACGACGTACTCCTGGCGCAGGACAACCAGTTTCAGAACGGCACGCCTCCGTTTTACTCGGCCGCTTCCTTTCCGCTCTCGGCGCCGACAAATGGAGGAGCGCCCACCCTGCTCGAAGATCCCTACGGAAGCGCGGGAGTGACGAATCCGTTTCCTTCGAAGCCCATTACGAAGGACATAAATTTTGCGACGGCGGGGTTCTTGCCGTTCGGCGCTGCGAGCGTGTTTATCGATCCCCATTTGCGCACGCCTTACACCTATCAATACAATGTCAGCGTCCAGCAGAGCATCGGCAACGGCTTGGTGGCGGAACTCGGTTACGTGGGTAGTTCTTCCCACAAGCTCTCCGCCGTGGACGACGGCAATCCCTTCATCCTGGGCACCACCACGCGCATTTTGAACACGCAGCCGGGATTGCAGATTCCCGATGCTTATACGGCGATGTTCACATTCGGGAACTTTTCCAATGCCAACTACAACGCCTTGGTGGCCAGCGTCACTAAGCGAACCGGCGACCTGCGCGGCGTCGGATCGGTCTTCTTAACAGCCTCCTATACCTGGGCGCACAATCTCGATGACGCCGACGGATTTGCTCGAAACAGCGAGATGGTGTCCTACTACGGCAAGAGCCTGTCCTATGCTTCCGCCGACGCCGACATTCGCAATCGATTCGTTTTCAGCGGTGGCTGGGATCTGCCGTTCGCGAAACTCTGGCCCAGCGGTCCCAAACGACTGACCGGCGGCTGGAGCTTGTACCCGATCGTGAGCGCTCAATCCGGCCTGCCGGTTAACGTCAGCGCGGGGCTCGTGCAGGATTACGTTACGCCGGGCCCTTCCGGCGACGGCGATCAGGGACTGGTACGGCCGGACTGGAACGGTGGCAGCAGCCCGATTCTAGATCCTCACCAAGTGCAGACCTTCACCGTGAATGGCACGCCTATCAGCGGCCACTTCTTTTTCAACCCCAGCGGGTTAAACATTCCGGCCTGCTACTCCAGTTCGGCGCCTCCCGGAACACCGGGAGGGTGTCCCGCGCCGACCTACGGCACGCTGGGCAGAAACGCGTTCCGCGGACCCGACCGCGTCAATTTCGATATCGCGCTCGAAAAGCGCACCAACCTATTCGGCGAACGGCTTAAGTTGAATTTCCGCGCGGAATTCTTCAACGTCCTGAACCACACCGAATGGCAATCTCCGCTCTCCACCACTCCGATCTCGTCGCCGCTGCTCGGCCAGATCACATCCACCTACGATCCGCGCATCGGGCAGCTCGCGCTGAAGGCCGTGTTCTAGGAGGACGGGAATGCTAACCGCGAGACTCTCGATCGCTGTCGGCGCGCTGATAATATCCACGGCCGCGACGGCTAGCGCGCAACAAAAGCCCGCCGACGGCGAGTGGTCGAGCTACGGCGGCGATAAGGGCTTCACCAGATATTCTCCCCTCGCCCAAATTAATCGCGACAACGTCAAAAATCTGCAAGTGGTCTGGCGGCGCGCGGCGGTTGACCCGCTCATCATGGACAAGTTCCCCGACTTGAGCCCTTCTAACTATTTCCGCGGCACGCCGGTCTTTATCAACGGCATGCTCTATGCGCCGAACGGTGTGGGCTTGATCGAAGCGTTCGACGCGGCCACTGGTAAGACGGTGTGGGTCCAGCAGCCGGTGGAGCCGACGTTAAAAGAAGCAGCCGGCCAAAGCACCCGCGGCGTCGCGTATTGGCGCAAGGACGCCGACGAGCGTCTCATTTCCATTCGCCGCGATTATTTGTATGCCCTCGATGCCAAGACCGGCAAACCTTGCCGCGATTTCGGCGAGAACGGCAGAGTCTCGCTGAACCGGCACACCCCCGACGAGGCCGGCTACTTCGGCTATCCCGGGCCCTTCGTCGTCAATGACGTGATTGTCGTGGGCGGCAACGGCGGCGGCAAGTCCGGCGAAGGTTACGGAGACGACGGATTCGAGGCCCGCGCGAAACCCGAGGATATCCGCGGTTACGACATCCACACCGGACAGCTTCTGTGGACTTTCCACGTTTTACCTCACAAGGGCGAGCCTGGATACGAGACCTGGGGCAAGGGATCGGCGGAGTACGTCGGCAATATGGCCGCGTGGGCATCCATGACGGCCGACGAGCAGCTCGGCTACGTCTACGTGCCGCTGAGCGCCCCGACCGTTTCCTATTATGGCGGCCACCGCCCAGGGAAGAACCTGTATTCCGATTCGCTGGTAGTCCTGAACGCCAAGACCGGAAAATTGGTGTGGTACTTCCAGATGGTGCACCACGATCTTTGGGATTACGATTCCGCCACGCCGCCCGTGCTGGGCGAAATCACTGTCGACGGCAAGCGCATTCAAGCCGTGATCGCGTCCAATAAAACCGGGTTCCTGTATGTATTCGATCGCGCCACGGGCAAGCCGGTTTGGCCCATTGAAGAGCGGCCGGTCCCGCAATCCAACACGCCGGGCGAGGAGACTTGGCCGACCCAGCCCTTCCCCAACAAGCCGCCCGCCTTTGATCGCCAGGGCTTCACCGAAGATGACCTCATCGATTTCACGCCCGACTTGCACAAGAAGGCGCTCGATATCGCGAGCCACTACGTCTTGGGACCGCTCTTCACGCCGCCGTCGCTGATGACCACCGGTCCGGACGCGAAGAAAGGCACGCTGGCATTGCCGAGCGCATGGGGTTCGGGCAACTGGAATACCGGCGCATTCGACCCCGAAACGGGCATGTATTATGCGGTTTCCATGACGCAGGCCACCGCTTACGGACTGGCAAAGGCCACCGATCCGAAGGCGACCATCGATTATTGGATCCCGTTTGAAGGCGCTCCACGGGCGGCGGAAACCAATCGGCCGCGGCGGAAACTGCTGCCAGGCGAGCCGGAGGACTACGATTACGACGAGTCGGGTGGATTCAGAGTCAATGGACTTCCGCTGATGAAGCCTCCCTACGGACGAATCACCGCCCTCGATCTCAACAACGGCACGAAGGTGTGGACGGTCGCCAACGGTGACGGCCCCCGAAGTCATCCCCTGCTGAAGGATCTCAATCTGCCGCCGCTCGGCAATATCGGCCGGCCGGTTGCGCTCGTCACCAAGACGCTTCTGTTCTTGGGCGACGCCAGCAACGCGCTGTACGGGCACGCGGGCATCGCCGGACCGGCGAAGTTTCGCGCCTACGAAAAGGCCACCGGCCAGCTGATCTGGCAGATGGATTTGCCGGTCGGCACCACGGGTGGTCCGATGACTTACATGGCAGGCGGCAAGCAAATCATTGTCGTGCCCGTCGGAGGTAAGGGCTACGGCGCGGGGTGGATCGCCCTAGGGCTTCCGGAATGATCCGTAGCGCTGCGCTCGCGGTTACTCTTTGCGTAATTGCGGTGGCTTTCGCCGATCAGTCCGGCGTGTACTCCGAGTCTCAGGCCAAGAACGGCCAAATCATTTATCGCAAGGTGTGTAGTAACTGCCACGCCGAGGACCTGGCGGGCGCTGAGCACGCCCCCGCTCTGAAGGGTGACCCGTTCTGGCGCGAGTGGGACCAACAGAAGGCTCGATTGCTGTATCGGCGCATCATCAGCACGATGCCTTCCGACGACCCCGGCAGTCTCCCGGAAAAGGACGTGATCGACATCGTGGCGTTTCTTCTGAAGGAGAACGGTCTGCCGGTGGGAGCCAAGGCAATCGAGAGCGCCAACCAACTGAACGACATCACGCTAGAGCGGCCGAAATAGCTCATGCGGCCAAGTGTGGTATTATTTTTCAAATTCGGAACTGCTCCGTAGCGTTTCCCGGCGGCGGCCCGCTTGCCCTGTCGCGCGAGTCTCTGACATCAATTCAGGGGGAAGTTGAAGTGGACAAATTGTTCGCGAGGACCGTATTTTCATTGACGATGCTGGCGCTGTTGTTTACGGCGCCCGCGACGTGGGCTCAGGACGCCACCGGCAAAATAGCTGGGAATGTCACCGATGCCAGCGGCGCGGTGGTTCCCAGCGCCGCCGTGGTGGTCACCAGTCTCGACACTAAAACTAGCAAAAAAACCGTAACGGACAGCCGCGGTTTCTATCAGGTACTCCAGCTTCCGATCGGATTTTACGAAGTCAGCGCCCAAGCTGCTGGGTTCAGCAAGAACGTAACTCGACCCGCGAGTGCTCTCGAAATTAACCAGACGCTGCGCGTGGACTTGCGATTGGAAGTGGGCGCCGCCACCACACAAATCGTCGTCGATGCTCGGCCCAACAACGTGGAGACGGAGAACTCCACCGTCGGCGGCACCGTCACCGGTCAGGCGATTTTCGAGCTTCCCCTGAACGGACGCAACACCCTGGACCTCCTGGCCACGCAGCCGGGCGTGACGCCGACCAATCCCGACTCCGGCGCCCAGGGCAACTACAGCATCGGCGGCGGACGTACCGATTCAGTAACGTATTTGCTCGACGGAGGCTTGAATAACGACCTGCTGGCGAACCAGGTAGTCGTGAATCCCAATCCCGATGCGGTGGCGGAATTCCGCGTGCTCGAAAGCACTTATGGCGCGGAATACGGCCGCAACGCCGGTGGAATTGTGAGCATCGTCAGTAAGAGCGGAACCAATCAATTACACGGCACCCTTTACGACTACGTTCGTAATACCGACTTCGATGCCAACGACTTCTTTAATAACCAGCAGGGCCTGCCTAGGGCGATCCTTCAGCGCAACCAATACGGCGGCACCTTCGGCGGCCCTCTCGTGATTCCGCATATCGTGAATGGCCGCAACAAAGTCTTTTTCTTCTTCGCCTATCAGGGCCAGAAGCAAACCCAAGTGCAGCTGGAGGGTAAGGTGCAGACTTACACGCCCGCCGAGGCCCAGGGCGATTTTTCGCACGCTGTAAACGGCGGTCCCGATCCGAACGTGGTCGCTTTCCTTAACGCGAATCCCTACTATCAGCCCAATCCGACTCTCGCCAACGAAGGGATCATCAACCCTTCCAGTATCGATCCGGTGGCTCAGGCTTACTTCAAGAACGGATTGATTCCCACTTCGCCCACGGGCTTCCTTTTCCCGACCGCTTCCGCAATCGCAAATAACAACGAGTACCTAGGCAAGCTGGATTATTCGATTTCCAGCCGCGACACGTTGTCGGCGACATTCACCGCTCACGACAGCAAAACCACTAACCCTTTCTACTTTGCCGACGTAAGCGGCTACAATGCCGCGGATTTTCTCCAAACTTACTCAGGAAGTGTCAATTACTCGCACGTCTTCACTCCCACTCTTCTCAATGAGGCTCGGGTTACAGCCGTGCGAAACAAGCCCGATAATAGCGTTCCAGTTACAGGGTTAAGCAAAGTTACTCCGGCGGTTCTGGGGATTAATATCACGCCCGATCTAGTTACCGGGCCGCCAGATCTCTTCTTTAATGGCACCGGCCTCGTTACCGGGTTCAGCCCTTATGGCCCAACAACATTCGCCAATACCATCTACTCTTACTACGACAACCTCACGTGGACCCAGGGCCGCCACACTATGAAGTTTGGCGTATACTTCTCTCCGTATCAGAACAACACACAGTATGACTTCTATGGGAATGGGAGTTTCACTTTCAACGGACCGTCCACGGCTACTGGTTCGGGCACGGATCTGGCCGATTTTCTTTTTGGCCTGCCGGATAACTACTATCAAGCTGCTAACGCCCTTAATAACATCCGGGCGCGCCAGATTGCCGGTTATGCGCAGGACGATTTTCATATTAGCCCGCGGCTGACGTTCAACATCGGCATCCGCTACGAGTATGCCGAGCCGAAATACGATACCCAGGGAAGATCGTTCAGCTTCATACCCGGCGATCAGAGCCAGCGCTTTGTCAACGCGCCTCCCGGCATAGTCTTTCCGGGCGACCCAGGAGCGCCCAAGGGCGTAAATTTCCCCGACAAGAACGATTGGGCGCCGCGCTTCGGTTTCGCCTGGGATGTCTTTGGCAATGCCAAGACCGCGATTCGCGGGGGCTTCGGTGTCTTCTACGACATCCTCAAGGGTGAAGACAATCTTCAATTCAATGGATCGCCGCCGTTCTATGCCGAGCCCAGCCTGTATTTCAATTCCTTGAACGGTTCGGAGACGAGCCCGACCGGGTATCTATCCAATCCGTTCGGCACCAATAACACAGGCACGCCCAACGGCTTCCCGTCGACGCAGCCGAGTTCCACCGCGAGTTTCGCCGCCTCCGAGCCGCTCGGCAGCACAGGCGGTATCTACTTCGTTGATCCGCATCTCCGCACTCCGTATGTCTACCAGTACAACCTCAACATCCAGCAGCAATTGCCGGGCGGCATGGTCGCGGAGCTCGGTTACATCGGTTACGACGCGCATAAATTGACATCGCTCGTGGACATCGATCCATTTCCGCTGGGCTCCAACACGCGCATCTACAA
>JBEKHQ010000126.1:0-6905 GCA_050012195.1 Bryobacteraceae bacterium
GACGCGAGCGGCGCCGGCCGGTATTCGGACCTCGCCCTTCCGGCCCACGGCGGTAAAACGGGCAGCTTCGACAACGAACGCTCCGTTTTCGATGGGCGCGCTTCCGTCGCCGATGATCAACCGTGCATTCTCGTAGAGAACGGCAGAGCGCGAGCTCACCGGCTGCGAGTACGCCGCGATCCAAATCGATATGCAACAAACCAGCAGCTTCATCCGACCCAAGTATATATGGATGGCGGTACGCTGGAATACGTGCTGACGTCAATTTCGGGACGCTCGGTGATCGTCACCGGCGGGAGCAAAGGAATCGGCAAGGGCATCGCCCGCGTGTTCGCGAGCAAGGGTGCGCGGATACTGCTGGTGGGGCGCGATCTGGATCAAGCCGAGGCAGCCGCTCGCGAGGTCCGAGCCACGGGCGGGATCGCGAACGCGCTGGCTGCCGATGTTTCCTCCGCCGAAGACACCGCGCGCATGGCGCAAGCAGCCCTCGATCTTTTCGGCGGCATCGATATCCTTTGCTCGAACGCCGGCGTTTTTCCGGCCGCGCGACTCGGGGAAATGACCGTGGCGGATTGGAATCAGGTTCTCGATATCAACCTGAAGGGGACGTTTCTTTCGGTGAATGCGTGCCTCCCCGGTTTGCGCGCGCGAGGCCGGGGACGTATCGTGGTTACTTCGTCGATTACGGGTCCCATCACAGGGTGTCCGGGATGGAGCCACTACGGAGCTAGTAAAGCCGGACAACTAGGTTTCGTTCGGACTGCAGCCATCGAACTGGCTCGAGACAACATCACCATCAATGCCATTCTCCCGGGAAACATTCGCACCGAAGGGGTCGAGGCGCTGGGCGACGATTACATGGCTAGAATGACCGCCGCGATTCCTCAGCGCAGACTCGGCACGGTGGAAGACGTTGCGTATGCCGCGCTGTTTCTGGCCAGCGATGAAGCGGCATTCATTACCGGACAGACCATCGTGGTAGATGGCGGCCAAGTGCTCCCCGAGTCCCACATGGCGCTCGAGGACTTGTAACCGGCCGGGCGCGAACTTAGCGCGTCAAACTCCGCCGCGCCTCGAGCACCGTTTGGCAAGCCGCTTCGGCATCCGGCTGGAGCGCCGTCAAATGCCCCATCTTTCGACCCGGCCGCGGGGCCAATTTGCCGTACAGATGCAGCTTCACTTCGGGAAACGCGCAGGCCGCGGGCCAGTCTGGTACGCCCGCCGACCACAGGTCGCCTAGCAGGTTCGCCATCGCGGCCGGCCGATGAATCGCCGTCGATCCCAGAGGCAATCCGCACACGGCTCGCAACTGCTGCTCGAATTGGCTGCTCACGCACGCGTCGATTGTTAAGTGGCCGGAATTGTGCGGCCGCGGGGCTAGTTCGTTGATCAACAGTTTGCCGTCGCGAGTAACGAAGAACTCGACGCATAACACACCAACCACGCGCAGTTGTTCCAGTACGCAGCGAGCCATCTCGACCGCTTCCCGAGCGATGCGCGGATCGACCCGCGCGGGCGCGAGCGAGACATCCAGTATGTGCCGGCTGTGCTGGTTTTCGATCGCGCCGTAATGAACGAACTCGCCCGAGTCGCCGCGAGCCGCCACCACCGAGATCTCGCGCTCGAAATCGATAAAGGCTTCGAGCACCGCTTCCTGGCGGCCGATCGCGTCCCAGGCCTCATCGGCCCGCTCGGGCGACTCGATCCGAACTTGCCCCTTGCCGTCGTAGCCGAACGTCGCGGTCTTCAAAACAGCCGGAAAACCGAGCTCCGCGAGCGCCTGCCGCAAATCGGCCGGAGAGCGGACCTCGCGATAGGGCGTGGTGGGCAGCCCCGCGCGCGTCAGAAACGATTTTTCGCGGATGCGTTGCTGGGTGGTGTGCAGAATGGAACCGTTCGGACGCACCGGAGCGCAGCGGGCGCACGCCTCGGCGGTTTCCGCCGGAACGTTCTCGAACTCAAATGTTACGACATCGACGTTGCTCGCGAACCTGCACACGGCATCCAGGTCCCCGTACGCGGCCCTCACTTCGACGTCCGCAACCTGACCGGTGGGCGTGTCTTCGTCCGGCGACAGCGTGTGGACCCTGTAGCCCATGCGTCGCGCGGCGATGGCGAACATACGGCCAAGCTGGCCGCTGCCGAGCACGCCGATGGCCGCTCCCGGAAGTATGGGGTCGATCACGCCAGTTCTTCCGAGCGCACCTTGGCGGCCAGTTCCTCGCGATACGCACGCAGCTTCTCGCGCAAGGCCGGGTCATGATTGGCGAGGATGGCCACGGCCAGCAGCGCGGCGTTTTGGGCGCCACTTTTCCCGATCGCGAGCGTACCCACGGGAATCCCGCCCGGCATCTGCACGATCGAAAGCAGCGAATCCAGGCCGTTGAGCGCCTGGCTTTCCACCGGCACGCCCAGCACCGGAACCAGCGTGTTGGCGGCCACCATGCCGGGAAGATGAGCGGCGCCGCCGGCTCCGGCGATGATCACCTGAATCCCCCGTGCTTCCGCGCTGGACGCATACTCCACCATCCAAGCCGGCGTCCGATGCGCGGAAACGATCTTCGATTCGTGCGCCACCTCGAAACGAGCCAGCACGTCGGCGGCATGGCGCATCGTGTCCCAATCGGACTTGCTGCCCATGATGATGCCGACGCGGGGCTGCATGCCTGCCTAGTGTCCCTGGGCGAGCGTGTAAACGAGTTTCCCGTCGTAGGTTCGCAGGTTTTCGGCGTGGCGCGAGGCCGCCATGATTTCTGGGACGATTCCGTCGCCGTACGCGACCGTGACAGGGGTTACGTTGGACATAGTTAGGGAATCACTAAAATACCACGTGGGACGTGTTTGGCGGATGATGTTCCGCCCACACGCCCTACCGAGCCAGCGCGATGGCCAACAGTACCGCCCGTTGCGTCCCTTGCCAAGAGCCCGCGGTGTCAAAGGTTTCCCCGAGCGCATGCGCGCCCGTCCCCTTGCCGCCGCCGCTGATCGTGATCGCGGGAATATTCATATTCATCGGGACGTTGGAATCCGTCGAGCCTTCGTGGAGCGCTTCTTCGATTCCGAGCGCGTGCGAAACGGCCAGCGCCGTCTTCACAATGGGCGAATCGGACGGCGTATTGCCGGCCGGACGCACGCCCACCAGCTCCGGGGAGGCGCTGATCTTGCCGCGATCGTTCCAGCGGCGATTCTCCTCGTCCACGGCAGCCCGAACGGCGGCATTGAACTTCTTGTCCAGCGTACTTAGCGAAGCGACGTCCGCCGAGCGCATGTCCACCTCCATCCAGGCTTCGAACGGGATCGCGTTGACGGACGTCCCGCCGCCCACGCGCCCGACGTTGAATGTCGTCTTGGGAATCGCCGGCACTTGGAAATCGGAGATCTTGGCGATCGCACGGCCCATGGCGTGGATCGGATTGGCCATCCCGAACGCTCCATAGCTATGCCCACCGGGTCCCTTGAACGTCACGCGATAGCGCATGCTTCCTACGCCGACATTCGTGATGTCGAGCCCGGTGCCATCCACCGATATGAACTTGTCGACGCCGCCTTTCAAGCTTTCATAAAACAGATTCTTGACGCCGCGCAGATCGCCCAGGCCCTCCTCGCCCACATCGGCGACGAACGTAATGGTGCCCGGAGTTTCCACTCGGCCTTCATTCAACGCCTGAATGGTGGCCAGCATCACGGCCAAGCCGCGGCAATCGTCTCCGATGCCGGGCCCTTTCAGCACACTCCCGTCGCGCGTTACATGCACGTCGGTTCCTTCGGGAAAAACCGTGTCGAGATGCGCGCTGAATACCAGATTCGGATGCGGCGCGGCGCCCGGGCGCACACCGATAACGTTCCCGGCTTTATCGATTCGGACATCCTTAAGGCCCAGCCCCTGGAACAGCCGCTCGATCTCGCGTCCGCGCTCGGTCTCGTGAAAAGGCGGAGCGGGGATCTCGCAGATCCGGATTTCCTGCTCGATCGTTTTGGGCTCGTTCCTCTTAGCCGCTTCGAGCGCGGCCTTCACCGTAGGGTCGCCGAGCAATGCCGCGGCATCCTGCGCGTGGGCAGTCAGAGGGAGCAGCAGCAAGACGAGCTGGGCGCGGAATCGCATGAACGACAGTTAGCATTGTACTGAACATGCAGGAGCGGAGACGCGGTGCGGGGACGAAATGGTGAGCTACTTCGACTTTCGTTCCTGCCACCACCGCCGCGCTGCTACCATTGCCCAAATTGCTTCCACCAGCCCGAAGGGCCATGCGCCTTGGAGGAACCCGTAAGCGGACCCGAGCAAGCACGATCCGGCAAACGCCAGTACGAACCACGAACTCCGCTTCTCCAGAGCGTATGTTACGAGCATGGCCGTTACCGCAAATAGTCCGAAGAGCGTTAAGCCATCCATTTTCCGCAGTCTTGCCTTAGCTTACGCCGCTGGTTGTAACTCCCGCTCCGTTGGGCTGAAAGAGAGCGACCGCCCCGACCCTCCGAGCCTGTAAAATAGAAACATTGTGCAATACGATCAACTAGGTAACACCGGAGTTTTTGTTTCGCGCCTCTGCCTGGGCGCAATGACGTTCGGAGGACAGGGTGGCATCTTCGAAGTGATCGGCGGACTGCCGCAGCACGACGTCGAGACGCTGGTCGGCAATTCGCTCGACGCCGGCATCAACTTCATCGATACCGCCAACGTGTATTCCTACGGCGAATCCGAAACCATGCTGGGCAAGGCATTGGGATCGAAACGCAAGGATGTGGTGGTCGCGACCAAGGTCTTCGGCCGGATGGGAAAAGGCCCGAATCAAGTCGGTCTGTCGAGACTGCACATCATGCAATCGGTGGAATCCAGCCTGGAGCGGATGAACACCGACTATATCGACCTCTATCAGATTCACGGTTTCGATTCGGTGACGCCGCTCGAAGAAACCCTCGGTGCGCTCACCGATCTGGTGCGGCAGGGCAAGGTCCGCTACATCGGATGCTCGAATCTGGCGGCCTGGCAGATCATGAAGTCGCTCGGGATCTCCGGGATGCATCACCTGGAGAAATTCATCACGCTGCAGGCCTACTATTCGATCGCCGGCCGAGAACTGGAGCGCGAGATCGTTCCCATGCTGCTCGACCAGAAGATCGGCCTGCTGGTGTGGAGTCCCTTGGCCGGCGGAATCCTTTCCGGCAAGTTCACGCGAGCGGGCGCGGCCGACAACGAATCGCGTCGCAGCAAGTTCAGTTTCCCGCCCGTGAATCTCGAGAAAACCTACGACATCGTCGATGCCATGCAAGCCGTCGCAACACGCACCAACTCGACGGTGGCGCAGGTGGCGCTGGCCTGGCTGCTTCATCAGCCCTCCGTCACCAGCGTAATCATCGGAGCGAAGAAAGCCAGCCAACTGAAGGACAATCTCGGTTCGGTGGATTTGAAACTGGAAGCGGAGGATCTGAAGAAACTGGACGAAGTCAGCAAACTGACGCCCGAATATCCCAACTGGATGTTCGGAACCCAGGGATCGGACCGGCGGCCCGGGCAAGTGCGCGACTGGTCGCGATTCGTCGTCGCCACCGCGAAATAGCAGCACGCGGCGGGTGGGCCGCGATGATAAGCTTACTCTCAGCATGAGTAGCTCGCTTCGTACAATACTCTGCGTTGTCCTCGCAGCCACCGCCCTTGGCGTAGAGCCTGCGAGTGCACAGGACCCCGCCGACTGGCCGGCGTACGGGCGCGACCCCGGAGGCAGCAAGTATTCTCCGCTGGATCAGATCAATACCAAAAACGTCGCCAAGCTTGCGCCCGTTTGGACCTATCACACCGGGGATCCGGGCGGCACTTGGGAAGACACGCCCATCGTGATCGCGAACGTGATGTACTTCGCCACGCAGAAGAATCGCGTCATTGCGCTGAACGCCGAAACGGGCGCCGAGCTTTGGAGCTACGATCCCAAGACGCCGCGCGTGCAAGAGCATCGCGGCGTTTCTTATTGGACGGGCGACGCGCAAACGCTGCCGCGCGTCATCCTTGGCACCGCCGCTCGGCTGATCGAGTTGGACGCCAAGACGGGCAAGCCGATTCCCGGTTTTGGCGACAACGGCGAAGTGAATTTGAGGGTCGGCGTTGCCGACGATTACCCCAAAGCGCGTTATGCGATCACATCCCCGCCCGTCGTTTACAAGGACCTTATCATTCTCGGACCCGCCACGCCGGAAGGTCCCAGCAAGGGGCCGAGCGGAGATCCGCGCGCCTTCGACGCCAGAACCGGGAAGATGGTCTGGCGATTCCATACCGTTCCTCAGCCCGGCGAGCCTGGAAACGAGACCTGGGGCCCGGATGGTTGGAAGGGCCGCTCCGGTCCCAGCGCCTGGGGGATCATGACCGTCGATCCGGAGAGCGGCACGCTCTTCGTGCCCATCGGAAACCCGGCCGATAACTTCTATGGCGCCGACCGCAAAGGGCAGGATCTGTACTCCACCTGCGTGGTCGCGCTCGATGCGCTAACCGGGAAATTGCGCTGGTATTATCAGCTCGTCCATCACGATATCTTCGATCTCGACGTGGCCGCCCCGCCGTCCTTGATCGAAGCCACGCTCAACGGCAAAAGCGTTCCGGCCGTCGCCGAATTCTCCAAACTGGGCATGTTATTCGTTCTCGATCGCAAGACCGGCCGGCCTATTTTCCCAGTCGAAGAACGGCCGGTTCCCAAGAGCGACTTGCCGGGCGAGGAATCCTGGCCCACGCAGCCGTTCACGTTGAAACCTCCGCCGTTCGCGCGCTTGAATGTCACCAAGGACGAAATTTCCAACATCTCTCCCGAATCGCACCAGTACTGTCTGGCCCTGCTCGAGAAACACAAAACCTTCGGCGCGTTCACCCCATTCGCGCTCGAGCCCAGACTTTCGTTTCCGAGCACGATCGGCGGCGGGAATTG